>JAHBWY010000001.1:300000-578418 GCA_019636735.1 Phycisphaeraceae bacterium | reverse complement strand
CGCGCGTGGCGACGATGCTGCGAACGAGGCCGCGCGCAAGGATGCTGACGACCTCGTCGCGGCGCTCGTCGGCCGTCATGCTCTCGGGATCGCGCGTGGAGTCCGCGGGCATCGGGGTGGTTCCATGGGCGACGCGGGAATCGCTTCGCCACTACGGTTGCCCTATGCCGTGCGCATGCGCGATGCGCGGCGCGATCACCACCGGCGCGCGTTCTCGAACAGCGTTGTTCGCGCAGCCCCGTCGCGACCCGCCCGACTCCTCGCGATACGATTCGGGTTGTGAGCACCGACCGCAAGACAGACATCCCGCTGAACCCGCCATCCGCCGGCGTTCGGCGTGATCGGGACGATTCGGCAGAGTCCCTGAGCCGGGCCGTCAGCTTGTCCGTGCTGGAGATCGACGCCGACGCTCAGCATCTCGTGCCCGCATTTCTGCTGGCGGACCTGATGTCCCCCGTGGTCTGGGCGTGGCGTGACCAGAAGCGGGCGCACGCCCCCGATGGCTCGCTCCTGAGCGCCAAGAGCCGTTTGGACGCGTTGCAGCGATTCTTCCACCGCTACACGTTCACCATCATGCCCGGGCTGCCCGGGGGCGACGTGTGGGGGCTGATGGACTTCGCCGAAGAGGAGCGACGCTTCCCACCGGGCTTTGTCCGCGCCATCCGAGCCGAGTATGACGCGACGTTCAGGAAGTTGCTGGTGGACACGCCCGAATCACAGTTCGGGCAGATCATCAACGAGCCGTACTACCAGCGCGGCCTGTTCCCTCGCCTCAAGAACGAGTCGGTCGAGGTGATGAACGCGATGGCCCGGATCAACCCGCAGCACAAGCCGTCGGGGAAGTGCATCGGGCTGGGCATGCTATGGGCGGCGGGGCTTGCCGTGTGGGGCCGGTTCCCGCTCGACCGCATCTACATCACCGGCAACCGCGCGCACATGTTCGTCTTTCTGGACGAGGGCGACGGCCACCTGCTCAACAACACGAAGTGGTTCAGCTCGACGCGGATCAACAACCAGTCCGATCTCTCGGAGTTCGTCAGGGCCGTCGCTTCGGGCACCGAGACGACGTTCTTCTATAACCCGGTAGTGGGTATGTGCCACTGTTCGACGGGCGCCTCGCAGGTGCCGTTCGAACGAATCTCGCGGGTCTTCGACCGTATTGGCGGCTTCGTCTCCAATCCGCTCAAGCGCCCCGAGACATGCTGCACCCGCGTCATCGACCCGGCCGACGGCATCCCCGACCCCGCCGAACACACGTCGGCGTCGAGCTATCAAGCCGCGGTCGCGGCGCTGGCGGCGGAACGACCCGGCTCCATCTACGACTACGCCATGTACGCATTCCGAAGTCTGCGCGTGGCGCACCCGCAGGCCTATATCCTCGCCGCGATGCGCGAGGCGCGAACGCGTGAGTTGGGGCAAGGCGTGACGGACCTTGCCGGAGCGCTCGCCATCGTCAAGAGCATCACCGGTCACGAATCGATCTTCGGGAGTCGTGATCGCATCGCGATGCCCGACGAGACGCTGCTTTTCAACACGGGAAACGACCGAGACCGCGCGCTGCTGCTCTACACGCTGCTCGCCCATTCCCCGATCCATGACATGAACGACGCCATCGGGTTCTCCGACGATGGCAGCTTCGTGCGCCATCGAGGGATCTGGATCGATGCATCCGACCTGTCGTCGCTCGGTTCAGCGACGCCGCCAGATGCCAGAACCGTCATCGCGCTGCCCTGACAGTGAGGCAGCGTGATGCGAGTCATCGCGGCTGCGGCAGGCGGCGGCTCATCCTCGATCGGGCACCGGCGCGATCACCACCGGCGCGCGTTCTCGAACAGCGTTGCCCGCGCTGTCCGCTCCCAACCTCCCCGGTTGCTCGACCTATAGGGAGACCAACCCCGTCATAACCCGTGCGCGGGTCTCGGGGAGAGACAGAGAGACTTCGGGCCGAATCGGGGGACCGAGGCGCTCTGTCCCTGCCCGGCTGGTGATGACCACGCCGCAATCAGAGACTCGCCGCCCGGTTGGCCACCCCGCGAAACCCTCGCCAGAACGCGAGAACGCCGCCGATTGTCTCGGCGGCGTTTCGTCTGAACTGGTGGGCCGGTCCACTTTGGAACCGGCTCGGCAATAGAGGGAACCAGACAGTGTGCGAAATGTCGCGCGCGAGTTACATCGGTGGGATCGCCCAATCGGTCCTGACCGATCGGTGGGGATCGGCTAGAAGATCGGACACCGGCTTCGGCGGCGTGCTGACGCACTGCTCTATTGAATCTTGAAATGTGGCGCTACGCGATGTCGCTGGACGATATCGGCATCCATGGCAGGACGCCTTTCACAAAACGACGCGGAGCGTCGACGGTTTCGGGCGATGTCGTTGCTCGACAATGGGCACACGCAGGCCGAGGTCGCGAAGATGCTGGGGGTCGCGCACTCGTCCGTCGCCACCTGGGTGAAGAAGCGGAGGCAAGGTGGCGAGGACGGCCTGAAGCAGAAACGCCATCCTGGACGACCGCGCAAGCTGAACGATCGGCAGATGGAGCAGCTCGCCAAGCTCCTGCTGCGGGGCCCAACGAAGCTCGGGTTCTCGACGGAGCTCTGCACGCTCGAGCGCGTCGGTCAGGTGATCGAGCGTCGCTTCGGCGTGACCTTCGATCCGTCCGGCGTCTGGCATCTGCTCCGACGCATGGACTGGTCCTGCCAGAAGCCCGAGCGCCAGGCACGCGAACGGGACGACGGCGCGATCGCCGTGTGGCGTCATGTCGAGTGGCCACGCATAAAAAAACGCGCGGCGAAGTCGTAGCACCATTGCCTTCGTCGACGAATCCGGCTTCATGCTCCAGCCGACCGTGCGTCGGACCTGGGCGCCGCGCGGACGGACGCCGATTCACTGCAGCTGGGACCGACGCGATCGACTCTCGGCGATCTCGGCCATCACCGTCTCCCCGCGATCGCGTCGACTGGGCCTCTACTTCGACGTGCTCCGCCACAACGTCCGAACCGAACACTTCGCCGCATTCCTCGAGCGTCTGCTCCGCCGCACGCGCCGACGATTGGTCGTCGTCCTCGATCGTCTCAACGTGCATCGGGCCGCGGCGCGGGAACTTCGCGAGCGGTATGGGGACCGCATCCACTTCGAGTGGCTGCCGCCGTACGCGCCCGAGCTCAACCCCGACGAGCAGGTGTGGAACCGCGCCAAGTACACCGACCTGGCGAACTTCATCCCTGACCGCATCGACACGCTCGGTCACGAACTCGTCCACTCCTTCCGTCGAACGGCCAGCTCCCAGCAATTGCTCCGGTCCTTCTTCAACCACGCACGGCTTCCACTGTGAGCCCGTCGTGTGACTATTCAAACCTCAATAAGTGAGCTGCCTGACGAGCGATCCATGTGCAAACCCTCATTCTCCGGCCGAGATCTCGCGATTCGTCCGATCGCGAACATCTGACCCCGACGAGCCGCGTCACCTTCCCTCGGAGGCCGCTTGATCGAATGTGCGCATCGTGACGAACACTACCTCATGGGGAGAGCGACCGGATGGCCGCGTTGTAATCTTCGACGCTCTTCGTCAAGCGGGAGCTCGCGTCGCTTGCTATGCGGGCGAATGGCAATTGCCGCCACTCCTCCCCCTGCATGTGAAACCGGCTGAGATCGCGAAGCACTACCGCGCCATTCGTCGCTGCATGCGAAGCCGCACTGACAAGCACGAGCGCCGAGAGCGCACACATAACATCACGCCATCGGTCGCGCTCGACATGCACCCGCATCCACATAATAAAGTCACCACAGGGACGCAAGCAATCTCCTCCAATCTGGTCGCACAACTCAATGAGACGCAAGATCGACCGCCAGGGCGTGTCCGCTACCACTTGGCCTCGAAGCTCCGCACTCAGCGACATTGAGATCGCGAACGCCTCGAGGCGCAATGCTCCTGCATGCGGCAGTTCACGGCTCATTCCCATTGCGATGTGATGGGGCATCGCATGTAGTGCGTCATATGCATCTACCGAAAACTCAGGAGGTCGATTCCTATCTGCTTCTCGTAGCCGCAGCAGTTCGTCGGCTAAGGGCGGATCAGCACTGTATTGGTCGCAGAAGAGTCGCCAGTGGTCGGCGTCGATAGCTGATGCCAACCAGTTAATCAATCTGAGCGGACATGATTCGAAGAAGTCTCCATCTGGCGCTCTATCGATGTTCATCGGAGCTGTCTCCACAACTCATTATTCTGGTCGTGGCATTTCTTCCACTCTACCATGCACTTCGATTCACCTTGGAGCATTCCCTTCCATTGTTCTAGATGGCCAAGACGGTCTGGATCTGTCATTCTATCGCAGAGCATCAGGACTGCCGCTCTCGCGAGCATGCATCTTCGGAAGTGCTGCGCGCGCTCCAGGAAGATCGTGCAGTCGCGAGTCTTATTGAGGCGAGGGGTTGCCGTCAAGCCATCACAGCTCCGCGGCTGATTGCCGCCTCCACGATTGCCACACTCCCGGTTCTTTGCAGCGATCGCGGCCTGGCAACTCATTTGCTTCAGAAGCAAAGCAACAATCTCGGCCTTGATCGCATCCAACGCTGCCGCGAACTTGCGATTAAGGTTTTCGAGCTTCAACAGCTCGTCGGCCGTCTTAACCGAAACGGAAGTTAGTTGCGCAATCTGAGCGGCAGTGAACAGACCTAGCGCGGCAAGTAGCTTTGCGGCCTGGTACTGAGTAATTGCGCCGGCTTCCAATTTTGCGAGAATTGCCTGAAATGGGAGAGTCGGATTCATCGCACAAGCCGTCGAGCTCTCTTGCCCAAACGGATCGATCCGACTGAGTGGAACACTGGCGGCATACTGATATAGATTAGTGCTCTCGATGTAGCCAAGCGGATCGTGCCGCTTCCATCGTCCCTGTACCGGGTCATACCCGCGATACCTAACGATGTAATCCGCCGTCGCCGCATTGAACGCATACCCGTCCCACCCGATTGCATTGTCGGGGCCGGCGGGATCGGAAATCAGCCCGGACGCGAGGCTCCCGGCCCAGTTTCCGAGGACGACCGCAAGGTCGCCGGAGTTGACCGTGCCGTTGCGGGTGAGGTCCGCCTCAGCGCGATAGCCGGACTGGCCGATCGACTTGGTTCCGATGCCGAGCACGATGCTGAGGTCGGCGCCGTCGGTCGCGCCGTCGCCGTTGATGTCGCCCGCCGTCTGGTGCCTGGCCTGTCCGTAGGCGTCGTAGCTCACACGCTCGACCACGGCCGCGGCCGGGTCGAGGACCGCGACCGTCGAGAACATCCCGTCCGTGAGGTGGTACCAGGTGCCCTCGCCGCCGGAGGCGCCGTACGAACCGTCGTTGTTCACGTCCGCGCGGTGCATGAGGCAGTCGTCAATGTACCTCAGTCCCCAGACGTATTGCACGCGCTTGTCGAGGTCAGAGTCGATGTCCTTGTCAACTCGCTCCTCCAAGAGCCGCCAGGACCCGTCGTAGGTGAAGGTCCGCTCCTCGTCGAGGTCGCCGTCGAAGTCCGTGTCCTCGCGCTTGAGTGTGCGCCAGGTGAGGCCGTTGAATTCCTGCTCGAGTCGGGTCTCGACCGAGATGCCGTCGTCGACCTCGACCTTGAGGAGCCGGTTCCACGCGTCGTGGGTGTAGATCGTGGTCGCCCCGGAGGTGACGGCATCGGTGTGAAGGTTGCCCGCGGCGTCGTACGTAAAGCTATGGGTGACGGAACTCGGTAGGACCCGTGTCAGGAGCTCGTTCACCGCATTGTGGGTGCGCGTCTCATTGGCGGGCGCCGGCGGGCTTCCGGGTTCCCAGTTATCGGTGTCGATCCAATTCCCAAGAAGGTCAAGCGCCCATGCTTGAGTTCCGACGCCATCGCTCGGCGAGCCCGAGATGAGGTTGGCCCATGTGTTTCGGCGCGCCTTTGAGAGGCGATCGAGCCCGTCGTTTGTATAGACGTGGCTCCGCTGCCATTGGTTGCCTTCCCGCACGTCGTAAACGCTCGTTCGATTGCCTCGTTCGTCGTAGCCGTACTGGAGGGCCACGATCTGCGGTTTGGTTGGCAGCGACGAGGCACTGGTCAGCGCACCGTCGGCCCAGGTCTGGAGCGCCAGCCGTCCGAACTGGTCGTAGCCTGGGTAGTAGCCCACCGTCTGCTTGGCAGCGCTGACGCCGCTCGAACGCTTGCCGTCGGGCGAGAGCGTGAAGTCGAGCTGCACGTCCGGCTGAACGAGGTCGACCAGGATCGTCCGGCCGAGGCCGACATACTCGTGGTTCACCATCGACGTGTTCGAACTGCTCGTGAGATTGAACAGGAACTCGTTCACGCGGCTGATCCGGTCGTCCGTGCCTCCGGCCGACCCGAATGCGTACTCGAGCACCTCGGGATCGTGGCCGGAGGAATTGATCTTCCGCGGGTACGCCAACCCGATCTGTCGGCTGTAGTTCCCCGTCGAGTCCGCATTGATCGCGTCGTTCGCGTACAGGTAGCTCACGAGTCTCGTGTCACCCGTCGGGTCGCCGCCGCCGTCGTAGGTGACGGCGCCCTTCGAGTGCTGGTAGACTTTCTCGACCTGCCCGAGCGCCGTGTACTTGAACTCGACCTCGTTCCGCACGGTCGGCCCAGCCGACTCGAGCGACGTCACCTTGAGCAGTCGGCCGGCGCCGTCGAAGCTGACATCGATGCGGTCGATCGTGGCGTCAATGTTCGAGGCGGTCGCAGTGGCCGTATCCCGTGTCATGCGACCGAGCGAGTCTCGCTCGTACTCGTGCAGCGTCGCGTTCTGGTCGACCATCGCGGTCATCTCGCCTTGGCGGTTGTAGCCATGGTAGACCGATCTTGTGGCTTCGGTCGTGCTGCCTTCGCCTTCCGGATAGATGATCTGAAGGAGAAGGTCGTTCGAGTGGATCGATGATGAGACGTAGGGGTCCGGCCCGGACGGATCGCTCGAGACGCCGTATACGTATCGCGTGACCTGGTCATCGCCGTTTCCGGTATCCAGGTTCGCGATCGCCGTCAGCTTGACGAGCTGGCCGATGCCGTTGTAGACGTAGGTCGTGACGCGGTCCTCGTCGTTCGCACCACTCACGTGGGCGACCGTCCAGGTCCCGTTGACGCCGTCCCAATTGAGCGTCACCGGATCACCAACCTCGTTCTCGACCGTCGCAATCGTGCGACCGAGCGCATCGACGATCGTCCGATCGAAACGCCCGCCGGGGCGCACGGTCGTCGAGCCGAGTCCGCGCTCGTCGTAGATCGTCTGGGTGACCAGGGCGTTCGGACCGTTTCCGGGCGGGGTCCCTTGCGTGATCGTGGGATCGGAGGTTCCGCTCACGAACTGATGGTTCGTCGTGTCGTTCGTGCCGAAGTCGACGGAGTGGGTCACGCGCGCGGCGACGTCATAGAAGAGTCCCCGGAAGGACGTTACTGCGCTCGAAGAGTCCAGTGCGTCTGTGGCACCCGTGTCGTGGAGTCGCTCGCGATGGCGGACCAGGTCGAGCAGTCCGTGCCGTGCTCCGCCTGCGGTGATGTAGCGGTACTCGGTCTGTTCGAGGACCGCGTCGTCGGTGAGAACTGAAGCACGCGTTGAAACGCTCCACACGTCGGCGTGGCTTCCACTTCCGGGCGAGGTATCATCCCCGCGGTCGGTGACGTATTCGACGACCGGACGCCCCAATCCGTCGTAGGTGGTCTTCCTTCCGGGGGAGTTCGGCGCCCAGGTGCCGACGGTGCGCCCGACCTCGTCGTACCACTGGTTCGTTGCGAGGAAGTCCTGGTCGCCGGAGTCCTCTCCCGGATCGATCGCGACTTGACTTCGCGCGACGAGCCCGCGCTGCGTATAGGTGGTTCGCTGGAGCGAAATGCGCGTTGCGTCGGCAGAGTCGAAATCCGCTGGAGGGCTTCCGGGGAATGTTGAGAAGCTCGCTGACGCCACGACGCGATCGAGATTGTCGTAGATCTTTGCCGAGTGTGGTGGGAGTGGACTCTCGGTCAACACGAGCCGGTCACGCCAGTCGTAAGTGAACTCCGTCACGCGCGTGGTCGACTCGTCGACGTGTTCCGTCGTACTTGTTAACAGGCTATTGCCAACGCCGCCAAAGTCGAACTCCTGCGCCGCTGGCGATCGCCTCGACCAGTCGTGCTCTAGTTGTTTCGTCATCACGTTGCATCCACGTGCAGTCGTGCCTCCACGACTTAAGGACGCCAACAACGGCGTCGAAGATATGCTTCTTCTTCTCGCCCCAGTGGACGACAAGCCATCTCATGGCTGTTGCCTCGAAACAAGCCCCATGACTAAAAAGTGATTGATGGTCATCAGAACAACGGCTTCTCTCGCTCGTTGAAGTGCTGCGATACCCATTGGGCTGCCACTTGAAGCCGCTGGAGAGCTTCCGGGTCAGACACACGCGGATGATCCTGCCGCTGTCCGGGCACCCTGCGGTAATGGCCGCGCGCTTCGACTTCCGCGTCAGATTCCATCTCCTGAAGCATGGCGAGCAGTTCCAGAACTCGATGCTTGCCGCCCAGAACATGAGCAAGCACGAGAAGTGAGTTCTGACGCAGCCGTCCGTCGTCTGAAGTGCGGACATTCTCGATCATCGCTGGAACCGACGGCCGACCGATCTTGACGAGTGCGTTGAAGTAGGGGGTGTCGTATCGGCTTATATCAGCAATAAAGCGAGTATCCTGGTCGAGCATCATGGCATTCGAGAGTGCTGGCACAGCCTCAGCGGCACGAAATTCACCCAAGAGGTATGCGGCGCAGGCACTCACGTCCGTGTTGCCGCCGGTTCTTGGAGCTGGCAACAAGAGTGAAATGAGCTCTTCGATCACAGTATTTCGGCTCGCGAGGATCGCATCGACCGCTGCATCTCGCACGGAAGGGTCGTCGGAAGTGAGGTTCTGGACATGTTGCATGTTATTCTCCACCAATCGTGTGTCGGATGACTGTTGGACTGGGGCAATGGAACTGTTTGCGGCACAAGAGCTCAGAAGGACTAAACACAAAACACCCGCAATGCAACAACAAAGATTCTGGCATAATCGATGGCGGGCGCGTGTGGTCGACAAGCGGCCTTCGTGGCATGGCCTGCAACGATGATTTTCATCGATTCTGCTGAAGTTCGGTGTATGCACTTACGATTCCTCGTCTAGGGATTAACTTGAATCTCCACGTCATCGGGGAGGCTCTCGTAGTTGCCGGGGGTGTGGTGGTGAAGTGCCTTGGTGATGTCCGAAACCCTCAGTTCAAACGTGAGCGTGGCTGGTCCTGGAGGTGAAGTAAACGTGGGCTGAGCCAATGTATTGTTGGACAAAGTAACGGCAGGGCCGCCGGTTTGGTTCCACAAATATGTTAGAACGTCATTATCAACGTCAGAGCTCGCTAGTCCATTGAGTGTAACTAAGATACTGCCGCCAACTGCTTGATTAGGACCTGCGTTGGCAACAGGGGATACGTTGGGTACGTTGGCAGCCGTACCGCGGCCATGGTTGTTTGGAGTTCCTTGAGCTGCGTTGGGCAGGATTGCAGTAATATTGGTATACCAGTCAGCGTATGCCGAGCTGCTGCACCGAATCCACGCTGAACCATTATGCCATTCTAGTACCTCCACAAAATCGGCTCTCATCGCGGCTTGTGCAAAGGCACTGGGCGGGAAGCCTGGAGCATCGATTCGAAATGCCTTATCCGGCTTGGCGGCGGTTGGGTACTGGGCGTCTCCGGGATCGGAGTGGCCGTCGTAAACCCAGTCTGCGTCATTGAGAGGTTGACCTCCTTGTACCGGGATTATTCGATTAGGTGTATTGATAACCTGTGCAACCACTTGCCATCGCTTGTATCTGTGCAATCGGCACCGGAACTTTGCGCCTCCGCCATGCATACTGTAAACAAACAGAACCCCTCTGGCGGGCCAGTCAATTCCGGAAGGTGAGAAGGTCGCTGTCGCCTCCATTTTTGCGGCGATTCGAGTGGCGCCATCGTCGCCCGCCCAGTTGAAGGCGCACATATGATCTGCCGTGCCCGTGTCTGCTGGAAATCGCAAAGTGCTATCGGCATCTACCGGTCCTTGAAAAGTCGTAGACCATGTAACTCGAAACACAGTTCGCTTCTTCGTCACGGGAGTTGGCGTCGGCGCCAGAGGAGACAATGCTTGTATCCATACGGTATGGCCTTCAGAGGAAGTCGGCGACTTGGTGTTATACCGTACCGTGATGGAAGATCTGTTCAGGGCGGTCGTGCTATTTGTTTCGACGATGATCGCAGTGACCGGCCCTTGACCGACATCCCAATTTACATTGCCATGGAAACCGAAATCGGAGCTTCTGAAAGACTCGGTTGGATTCAGTGCCGTGTTTGAATCGCCGCCTGGCCACGCCTTCCACTCACCCGGTGGAGGTGTGATGGATGGCGCTGGTGTAGGTTCTGGTGTGTCAGAAGGCGGATGGCGTGTGGGGCTGGGCGATTGATTCCCAGACGCCCCCGGGCTGTCGGAGGGGCTCGGTTGTGGACCGGAAGAAGGAGAGTCACCAGGACTTGGGCCGTCGCTTGGACTTGGCGATGGACTTGGGCTCGCCGAGGCGCTCGCACTTGGGCTTGGTGACGGACTACCTGAAGGACTCAGACTGGCCGATACGCTTACGGCGATCGTCGGCTGGGGCCACGACGGCCCGATGGTGGGCTTGATCGTCGGTCCAATCGTCGGATGGATGGTCGGACCAGGGCCAGTTCCACCATTCGACTCACTAGATGTGCTCTTGCCGGAACTGGCCGTAGAAGTACCGCCACTTTCCGGCCCCGGGCTCGGTGATGGTTCAGGTTCGTTGGTGATGTCGTCTGCCATCGAACATCCTCTCGTGCGGAACAACGACGTGCGGAGCAAATGCGGTCACCCGTCCAGTCGCTGACGGGCGGACACCGTTGCTCTCGTGCCCACTACTCACCGGATTATACCCCTCGGGGGACCGGTCGTTACTGGTCCACGGCAGGAAGGAGGGTGCCAAGGCAAGAGTCAGTGGCCGCCCAGACGAGATCGTCCACGCCGCTGTGCGGCAGGGCGGACAGCGGAGCACTGCGGCGTCAGGCCTGGTTTGGTGTGTCCGACATGTCGATTCGGATCTCTGCTGTTTCGTTCATCCCACTACCTGATGCTCCCTTCGCGCGGGGAGACCGCAATCGTCCGGATTAGGATGCTGTGATTCATGAGATGCTCCGTCGCACAAACGATGGGACGACGCCTACTGGGAGACGAGCACCAGCTCCTTCCAGCACCTTTGCTGCCTCATCCACGAACTGTGTCGCGCGACTACACGCAGATCTCGTTCCGTGATCGGATCGCGCCCCTCGTTCACGTGCGGCAGGAACAGGATCGCCTCCTGAATGTCCGGGGCCAAGTGCAGCAGGTTCATAATCTGCGTCATGCGCGGTTGCGTGACGCGGGCAAGCTTGGCCAGTTCCGTCTGGTTGGCCACGATCCCGTCGCGGAGCAGCTGGTCGAAGCGGATCGCCAGAGCCATCAGACGAGCCACGCGCGGGACGCGGCCGACGGCAGCCGTCTCCGCCTGACATTCGTCGCTCGCCGTCCGGCCCGCGTTGGGCGACGTGGCCACAACGGCCCGCTTGCGGCGGCCCTTCGTAGCGAACGTGATCGATCGGGTCACGGTGGTCATGCGGCTTCCTCCAGACGCCGGGCAATCAGGGAGCGGATGCCGGTTGGCCGGAACGTGACCGCGATGCTGGCGCTCTTGGCGTCGTAGTCGACGGTGGAGATCAGGAGCTTGAGCAGTCGGGCCTGCTCGCGTGGGATCAGGTTCCGCCAGAGCTCGTCGAAGTCAGCGAATGCCGCTTCTGCTTCATCTCGGCTGATCGAGTTGTGGCCGACCTCGGCGATACGGGCGTCGAGTGGAGGCAGGCGACGCTGTGCATCGGCGATCCGTTCGTGCAGGTCGGCGATGCGCGCCGTGGTCTCGGCTGAGGCCGATCCGTTCACAGCGAGTTCCTGCAGCGCACGATGGTGTCGAGCGATCTCGCTGCGGAGCGTGTTGTGTTCCGCCGTCAGTCCTTCGAGTTCCGCCGCCATCATCGACTGCGCATCGGCAAGCACGCGCGTCAGCAGAGCACGATCAGTGGCCAGCGATCGGACTTCATCGACCACCACCCGTTCGATCTCGGCGGCGGGCAGTGTGCCTGATGGGCAGACTCCGCTTCCGCTCTTGATGGCTTTGACGCAGCGGTAGTAGCGGTACGACCTGTTCTTCCGTCCACCGGTGAACGTGTGCGTCATCGAATAGCCGCAGCACTTGCACCGCAGCAGGCCTCGCAGGAGCGCTCCGTATTTGTTGCGGACTTCGACGCTGCCGCTGCGGCCGTTCAGTTTGAGCAGCGCCTGCACGCGGTCGAAGATGTCGGTACTGACGATCGATTCGTGCTCGCCGTCGTAGGCGGTGCTCTTGTGGACGATCTTGCCGACGTAGATTGGGTTTGTGAGCGTCTGGTAGAGCGTCGCCTTGTTGAACGGTCGGCCACCGAGGGTCTGACCCTTCTTCGTCACGCGGCGCTTGTTGGGCCACTGCCGCCGTGCAAGCTCGCTGACGACCGGGAGGAGCGAGCCCTTGTCGAGGTACATCTCGAAGATCTGTCGGACTCGTAGTGCTTCACTCGTGTTGACCGCCAGCCGCGGGCTTGGGCCGCTACGGTCCACGTCGTAGCCAAGGACGGGCGTTCCGCCTGCCCACTTCCCCCTGCGCTTCTGCGCCGCGATCTTGTCGCGGATGCGCTCGCCGATGATCTCCCGCTCGAACTGGGCGAAGGAGAGCAGGATGTTGAGCGTGAGCCGACCCATCGAGCTGGTGGTGTTGAACTGCTGGGTGACCGAGACGAACGACACGCCCTTGCGGTCGAACGCCTCCATGATGCGGGCGAAGTCCATCAGCGAGCGGCTGAGGCGATCGACCTTGTAGACCACCACGCAGTCGACCTTCCCGGCCTCAATGTCGCGGAGGAGGCGATCGAGCGCCGGACGCTCCATGCTCCCGCCGGAGAATCCGCCGTCGTCGTATCGATCGGCAACGCAGGTCCACCCCTCAGCCTTCTGGCTGGCGATGAACGCCTCGGCGCTTTCGCGCTGGGCGTCGAGCGAGTTGAACTCCTGATCAAGGCCCTCGTCGCTCGACTTGCGGGTGTAGATGGCACACCGGATGCTGGCTTTCGGCTCCGCGGTCCCGGCAGTCTGTTTCCGACGACGGCCGCTCATCGCTTCGCCTCGGCGGACGGCAGCCGGAAGAACCGGAAGCCGTTCATGTGGCTGCCGGTGATCCGCTTGGCCACCGCGGTCAGGGTGCGGAAGCGTTCACCCTCGAACTCGAAGCCTTCGCCGCGCGGGAGGACCACCACGCGGATCGTGCGCCCCTTGTACTGGCGGACGATCGCCGACCCCGCGGGCGGGATGCGCGGATCTTCGTGGTCCTCACCGCGCGTCCGGCGATGGACCGTTGTGCTCGGTCCCGGCTGGGGTGGTGCGATCATGGACTTCGGGGCCATGACCCGAACCTCGGCGTCGTTGGCGAGCTCCGCGGCGCGGCGTCTGGCCCGCTCGCTGAGGTCGCCCTCGGCGTTGGCCTGAATCCGCCAGGCGATCTTGCGAATGAGGTACGTCCGGTGCCGTGTGCGGCAGGGGTAGCCGTGCACCTCTGCGAAGCGCTCGACGAGCTCCGTCGTGGTCATGCGCTCCAGCACGTTGATCTGTCTCTCGATGGACTCTGGCATGTGTGGCTCCGTTGCATGGGTCTCCGTTCTGCCCGGCCCTAACCGCCGGGCCGCGGAGCCACACTGAGGGGCAAGTCGCCCGAAAGTTCAAGGCATGTCCGGCCGCAATCTGCGAGATCCGCAACTGGCCGCGATGTGCGAGCGCGGTTGGCGACGATGCTGCGAACGAGGCCGCGCGCAAGGATGCTGACGACCTCGTCGCGGCGCTCGTCGGCCGTCATGCTCTCGGGATCGCGCGTGGAGTCCGCGGGCATCGGGGTGGTTCCATGGGCGACGCGGGAATCGCTTCGCCACTACGGTTGCCCTATGCCGTGCGCATGCGCGATGCGCGGCGCGATCACCACCGGCGCGCGTTCTCGAACAGCGTTGTTCGCGCAGCCCCGTCGCGACCCGCCCGACTCCTCGCGATACGATTCGGGTTGTGAGCACCGACCGCAAGACAGACATCCCGCTGAACCCGCCATCCGCCGGCGTTCGGCGTGATCGGGACGATTCGGCAGAGTCCCTGAGCCGGGCCGTCAGCTTGTCCGTGCTGGAGATCGACGCCGACGCTCAGCATCTCGTGCCCGCATTTCTGCTGGCGGACCTGATGTCCCCCGTGGTCTGGGCGTGGCGTGACCAGAAGCGGGCGCACGCCCCCGATGGCTCGCTCCTGAGCGCCAAGAGCCGTTTGGACGCGTTGCAGCGATTCTTCCACCGCTACACGTTCACCATCATGCCCGGGCTGCCCGGGGGCGACGTGTGGGGGCTGATGGACTTCGCCGAAGAGGAGCGACGCTTCCCACCGGGCTTTGTCCGCGCCATCCGAGCCGAGTATGACGCGACGTTCAGGAAGTTGCTGGTGGACACGCCCGAATCACAGTTCGGGCAGATCATCAACGAGCCGTACTACCAGCGCGGCCTGTTCCCTCGCCTCAAGAACGAGTCGGTCGAGGTGATGAACGCGATGGCCCGGATCAACCCGCAGCACAAGCCGTCGGGGAAGTGCATCGGGCTGGGCATGCTATGGGCGGCGGGGCTTGCCGTGTGGGGCCGGTTCCCGCTCGACCGCATCTACATCACCGGCAACCGCGCGCACATGTTCGTCTTTCTGGACGAGGGCGACGGCCACCTGCTCAACAACACGAAGTGGTTCAGCTCGACGCGGATCAACAACCAGTCCGATCTCTCGGAGTTCGTCAGGGCCGTCGCTTCGGGCACCGAGACGACGTTCTTCTATAACCCGGTAGTGGGTATGTGCCACTGTTCGACGGGCGCCTCGCAGGTGCCGTTCGAACGAATCTCGCGGGTCTTCGACCGTATTGGCGGCTTCGTCTCCAATCCGCTCAAGCGCCCCGAGACATGCTGCACCCGCGTCATCGACCCGGCCGACGGCATCCCCGACCCCGCCGAACACACGTCGGCGTCGAGCTATCAAGCCGCGGTCGCGGCGCTGGCGGCGGAACGACCCGGCTCCATCTACGACTACGCCATGTACGCATTCCGAAGTCTGCGCGTGGCGCACCCGCAGGCCTATATCCTCGCCGCGATGCGCGAGGCGCGAACGCGTGAGTTGGGGCAAGGCGTGACGGACCTTGCCGGAGCGCTCGCCATCGTCAAGAGCATCACCGGTCACGAATCGATCTTCGGGAGTCGTGATCGCATCGCGATGCCCGACGAGACGCTGCTTTTCAACACGGGAAACGACCGAGACCGCGCGCTGCTGCTCTACACGCTGCTCGCCCATTCCCCGATCCATGACATGAACGACGCCATCGGGTTCTCCGACGATGGCAGCTTCGTGCGCCATCGAGGGATCTGGATCGATGCATCCGACCTGTCGTCGCTCGGTTCAGCGACGCCGCCAGATGCCAGAACCGTCATCGCGCTGCCCTGACAGTGAGGCAGCGTGATGCGAGTCATCGCGGCTGCGGCAGGCGGCGGCTCATCCTCGATCGGGCACCGGCGCGATCACCACCGGCGCGCGTTCTCGAACAGCGTTGCCCGCGCTGTCCGCTCCCAACCTCCCCGGTTGCTCGACCTATAGGGAGACCAACCCCGTCATAACCCGTGCGCGGGTCTCGGGGAGAGACAGAGAGACTTCGGGCCGAATCGGGGGACCGAGGCGCTCTGTCCCTGCCCGGCTGGTGATGACCACGCCGCAATCAGAGACTCGCCGCCCGGTTGGCCACCCCGCGAAACCCTCGCCAGAACGCGAGAACGCCGCCGATTGTCTCGGCGGCGTTTCGTCTGAACTGGTGGGCCGGTCCACTTTGGAACCGGCTCGGCAATAGCGGGGACTGGATTTGAACCAGTGACCTCCGGGTTATGAGCCCGACGAGCTACCAGGCTGCTCTACCCCGCAGTTGATCGGGACACCCTACCCGCAAGGTCCCGTTCCGTCAACCGGCCCCATCGATCTGCGACCCACCTCCGACCAACGCCCTCCCCTCGGAGGATCGCGCGGGCTGATCGACTACACCCGGAACTTGGAAACCGAGGCCCGAGCAGGGGGCAACAACTCGTGAACATCGGAGACTTCCACCATGCAGACCGCGTTTCCGCTCTACCGTCGGCTGATGGCGGTGCTCGCCGGATCTCGTCGAAGCGACCTCCGCCAACAGGTGGAGTTCCTGAAGGCCGAGAACGAAATCCTGCGACGCCGCCTGCCAACACGGATTCGAACCACCGTTCGCGAGCGGCGGCGATTGATCAAGCTGGGCAGGGCCGTTGGCCCAGCACTCGCGAGCATCATCACGATCGTCTCACCAGCAACTTTCCGGCGATGGGTCCTCAGCCGCCGGAGTCACAGTAGCCGTCCCCATGAACTCGGCGAGTTTGCTCGGAAGCCGGGGCGCCCCCGCACCCCGCAGGCCATCCGCGCACTCATCCTACGAATGGCACGAGAGACCGAGTGGGGACAGACTCGCATCACAGGTGAGCTGCGGAAACTGGGCTTCTCGCAGGTCTCCAGATCGACCGTGCGATCGATCCTGCGCGAGGCGGGTGTCCCGCCTCGACGGCTCGGAGCCGGGGGAACTTGGTCGAAGTTCCTTCGTCAGCATGCTCGCACGCTGTGGGCCTGTGACTTCGTGGCGACCCGCATCGTCACATGGCGGGGAGTGAAGGATGCGTTCCTGCTGGTGTTTCTTCACATTGGAACTCGACGGATGCTGCTGTCTCCATCGACGACAGCTCCGACCGAAGAGTGGGTCGCCCGCGAGACCGAGACCTTTCTCCAAGTGATTCAGTCGATGGACGAACCGGCCAACATCTTGATTCGAGACCGCGACACCAAGTTCGGTCCGATGTTTGACGCGGTCCTCGAGGATCATCGTGCTCGAGCCAAGGTTCTCCCGCCGCGCTCGCCTAACCTGAACGCTCATGTGGAACGCGCCATTCAGACGCTTCGCCGCGAGTGTCTCGATCACTTCATCATTCTTGGATGCCGACACATGAATGCGCTGACCCAGGAGTATGCGCTGCACTACAACCGGGAGCGCCCTCACGCGTCTTTGGACCATCGAACGCCCAGCGGGCCGACGCCTGAACGACTCGCTCGAAACGACGAGCCGCGTGTGGTCTGTCACACGCGGCTCGGTGGCGTTGTTCAACACTACTGTCGGAAGGCTGCCTAAGACCGGCTTCCAATCCGATGTCGGCAGCACCTCGCACGGGCTGGCTGCCGCCGATGCCGGGATCGAGGCTCCACAGCGAACGGTCAAGCACGGCGCCGTCGGAGTGACAGCCCGCCCGCAGCTCCAAGAAGCGCCAGGGCTCCCGGCGCGGGAACGGTGATGCCCCAGACGCTTTGGGCGTCAAAGCCGACGCTCTGAATGTGCATCGCGACTCGGAAGAGCGACGGATCGGTCACCAGGGCCGTGGTCAATGTCGCGAAGTCCATTCCGCCGAGATACGCGAACCTGACGCCGACCTCCTCACCGCTGTTGACACCATTCGCCGTAGGCGGCGACGCAGGACCCGCTGTGAACTTGTTGCCTCCCCACGACGGGCTCATTCCCCCCGCGGGGTTCCCGGGTGTGGCGCCTGGCGAGTAATTCACGCCCGTCATGAAGGGAGCATCGAGCACGCCCGCCCCAAGGAACGCCGAAGAGAAGGCGGTGGACTCGAAGTAGATCCCCGTGACCACGGCCGCCGCGTTCAATCCACTTGAGTTGTTCTGAATGCTGAAGAGCGCGAACGAACCGCCGTCTGAGATGTTGACGGTGACATTCAGTCCCGACAGGGACGCGCCACCCGCGTTGTTGTAGACGGCAATCGGCAGAGTGACCGAAGCGTTGGCAAGGCTGGCCCCGATCGACATCACGCACGCCGCGGCGGCCATCCCGATCCCCCGACTGGACAGCGACTGGTTCATGGCAAACTTCCTTCCGGTGGGAAGAACCTCAACTGCACAGGTCCGAACATCTCGTTCCCATGTCCTGCCCGCCAGCTCCTCCCGGGCCAGCAGGCACATTAGAGTGCGCGCCGACCGGCCTGACGGCAAGAGAAAGTTGCATGATTGAGACCCCCGAGGCAAGACAACGGAATTCTCGGCCCTCATCAGGCCCGAGATGTCCCGTGCGTCCACCTCGTGAGGTCCGACAACCGCATCGCCCCGAGCGTCGCGAAGGCGCCCGCCGCGCCTTCGATCCGGGGTGCCTCACTTCACGCCGTCGCGCTCGGCCATCAATCGGAGCATGTCCACACAGCGCGCGGCGTAGCCGTACTCATTGTCGTACCAGCTCACGACCTTGAAGAACCGATCGTTGAGCTGGATCCCGGCCTTGGCGTCGAAGATGGAGCTGCGCGGATCGCTCATGAAGTCGCACGAGACGACTTCATCGTCGGTGTATCCCAGCACGCCGCTCATCTCCCCCTCGGCGGCAGACTTCATCGCGACATTGATCTCCGCGAGCGAGGTCGGCCTGGAGGTCCGAAAGGTCAGATCGACCGCACTGACATTCGCCGTAGGAACACGGAACGACATTCCGGTCAGTTTCCCCTTGAGTTCAGGAATGCAGAGCGCCGCTGCCTTGGCCGCTCCGGTGCTTGACGGGATGATGTTCTGATAGGCATTGCGCCCGCCGCGCCAATCCTTCTTGCTTGGGCCGTCCTGCGTCGGCTGCGTCGCGGTGACCGCGTGCACGGTGGTCATCAGGCCCTCTTCGATTCCGAAGTTCTGAAGAATGACCTTGGCCACCGGCGCCAAGCAGTTGGTGGTGCAACTCGCGTTGGACACCACGGTGTGCTTCGACGGGTCATAGGTGAGGTGATTGACCTTGTACACAATGGTCGGAACCTCCTTCTCACTCTTGGTCGGTGCCGAGATCAGCACCCGACGCGCACCCGCGTCGATGTGCAGCCGGGCCTTCTCCGCCTCGGTGAAGAGCCCCGTGCTCTCAAGGACATACGCGGCACCGAGCGAGCCCCATGGCAGTTTCGATGGGTCCTTCTCGCTCAGGCAGCGAGTGACGATACCGCGGCATGCGAAGCCGTCGTCCCGGGTCTCAACCGCGTGGGAAAAGCGGCCATGGCAGGTGTCGTAACGAAGAAGGTACGCAAGGTTGTCCGATGGCACCAGGTCGTTAACACCGACCACTTCAAATCCCCCCTGCTCCATGGCGATGCGATAGACGAGGCGACCGATTCGACCGAATCCGTTGATGGCGATCTTGATGGCCATGACAGTGCTTCCGAAGGGCGTGCGTGAGGGCCGTCATGGCGCACGATCGATCGTCATGACGCCCGAATGGGGGAAGCGATGAGGATATCACGACGCCGCTGCCGGGATGCCTCCGGTTGCGTTCCGGCCGCCAATGTGACGCCCCCCGGGCCTCGGTCGCCGCCGGCGACTCCGGCAACGCGGGGCTCAACTCGCGTGGTTGCGAGTCCGCCTCGCTTCACGGCGCAGGACGGCGTCGAGCACGAACGGAAAGGCGTTGAGCACTCCCGTGCTCAGCCGCACAATATGACTGGTCCAGATCTCCGAACGCGGCCGACGAAGCCCTTGCACAATGGCGCGAGCGACGCGCTCCGGCCGCTGCACGAAGAAACTCGGCGCATGCGCTGGCACGCGCGCCTCACCGTGGTCCTTCGCGGCGACCACCTGCGCCTGCTCGAAGAACTCCGTGACGGTGGTGATCGGGTGCACGCTGCTGACTTCGATGCCATGCGGCTCAAGCTCGAATCGAAGCGAGCGGGCCACCATCGCCTGCGCCGCCTTGGTGGCCGCGTAGACACCGAAGTACGGCAAGGTGAACTTGGCGAGCGCGCTTGAGCACAGAAGCAAGTGCCCGCGCCGCCGTTCCGCGATCAGATGCTGCGCCGCCGCTCGAAGCAACTCGACGGAGGCGAAGAAGTTGACCTCGAACATGCGCCGAACTTCGTCGGGCGTCAGGTCGAGGAGCCCTCGCTCGGTTCCATAGCCAGCGTTCGCGAAGACCACATCAAAACCCCCGAAGCGCCGCGCGGCCGCGCTGAGCAAACGCTCCGAGTTTCCGGCATCGGCGGCGTCGCCGACGACCACCTCCACCTGACCACCGCCTCGCTCGATGTCACCCGCAAGCTCGCGTAGCCGATCCTCCCGCCGCGCAGCGAGCACAAGGCGAATACCCTCTCCCGCCATGGCCAACGCTGTCGCCCTGCCGATGCCGGAGCTTGCGCCAGTGATGATGGCGACCTTGCCCGAGAGTTCACCACCAACACCACCCATTACTCGTCTCCACTCCCGCCTGGCGTGAACCCCTGCACACCGATGCGAAAGATGGCGCTCGACCTTGTACCGGGCTGAATGACGGGAAGCTGAACGGAGCTGTCAGAGAGCGCGGCCGTTGGCGCCATCATGGGTTCGATGCAAATGAAGGACGCGCCGGGCGGTGAGTAGATCTGCATGAACCGATAGCCTCGCACGAACTCCACCTGGATGCCAATTGACTCGACTTCGCATCGAGGCACCGAACGCCGTCGCACGATGCGCCGCGCAGATCGGGCGGGTGACGACGGGCTGATCGCCTCGACCAGGACCCGCTGGCCGTCCCGAACTCCCGAATGAAGCTCGTCTGCGCCCGCCGTTGTCCACACTGAACTCGGAGGCTGGAGCAAGTCGGATGGCCCCGGTGTCCCGCCGACCGTTGGCAGGCCACCGGTGAGCGGAATCTGCAGGAGTGGTGGGGCGCACATGACACAGTGCTCTCGTGCTCCGGGCAGTCGAAGGTACGGATGCCAGCCGAAACTGAGCGGCACAGGAGCCGTGAGCGCATCAACGACGGTCTCCACTTCGACCCCGAGGCTCAACCCGGGTGCGTCAATGAGGCGGTATCGAACCTCAAGCTCGAGGTCGAACGGGAACGCGCGGTAGAGCTCCCTGGTGGTGCCTCGCCCCGACCAGTGAAGGCGCGCAGCAAAGGCGTCGCCATTGGCCGCCCGATCCAGTTCCCATCGACCCCATCGAAGCAGAAGCCCATGCATGGGCAGGCCCGCCGAGTCACGATGCACGCCTGCCACATGCGAGAGATCGATGCTGCGGCCCAGCACTCGGAAGCGGTCGGTCCGAAGTCGATTGGCCCACGGGAAGAGCAGCGGCACCCCGCCGGTTCGCTCTCCTTGAAGGAACCGGCGCAGCGGCTCGGGAAGGTGCAGCCACTCGCGCCCCGCGATGGCGAGTGAGACGAGTGCGGCGCCAGCGCCGGGAGCGACCCGGGCCGTCACGCCCCCCCTCAGTGAGCGAAGTTCGACCGTGCTCTCGCGCGGCGTGGCTGGCGCGCTCCGGGACCGGGTGACTGACGATCGCCGCATCAACCGCAGTCTACGCCGCGCCGGCCGTATGCTTCGGCCATGGCCGCTCGGCGCCCCTTCCTGCATCGCCCCCGCGCACTCATCGGCATGGTGCATGTGCCCGCGCTCCCCGGCACACCGAAGGCGCTACACACCGTCACGGAGATTGCGGCCCATGCGGCTGCCGAAGCGAAGATCCTCGCCGATGCAGGCTTCGATGCGATCCTCGTCGAGAACATGCACGACGCGCCTTACCTCGCGCGTGTGGTCGGTCCCGAGATCGTGGCTGCGATGACGGCGTGCGTTCTCGCCGTGCGCCAAGCGGTCGCCATTCCGGTTGGCGTCCAGATTCTGGCGGGAGCCAACATGGCGGCGCTCGCGGTGGCCCACGCCGCCAGCGGCGCGTTCATCCGCGCCGAGGGCTTTGTCTTCAGCGCCGTGGCCGACGAAGGTGTTCTCGCCAGCGCCGATGCCGGTCCGCTCCTGCGCTATCGTCGCCAGATTGGCGCCGAGGGAGTCCTGGTGGCCGTGGACATTCGAAAGAAGCACTCCAGTCACGCACTGACCCACGACCTCGATGTGGCCGCGCATGCCCGAGCGGCGGAGTTCTTCGGTGCCGAGGCGCTCATTGTCACCGGCCCAGAGACCGGCCGCGCCACCTCGCATGGTGACCTTCGTGCCGTTCGGGAGGCGTCGTCGCTTCCGCTCATCGTCGGCTCGGGCGCCACGCCAAACACGCTTCCCATGCTGCTCGAAGTGGCCGACGCGGTCATCGTCGGCAGCGCGTTGAAGAGAGACGGCCATTGGGCGAGTCCGCTCGATCCCGCGCGCCTCGATGCCATGGTGAGGGCGCGAGCATGATCCACGGCGCACCCGCGGAGCAGGTGTGGTTGAACGGCAAGGTGCGTGCCCTTCACGAGGCGCGGGTGAGCGTGCTCGACCGCGGATTTCTCTTCGGCGACGGCGTCTATGAATTGGTGCGCGTGTTCGATCGCATCGGCGTCGGCATGGAGTTGCATCAGCGCCGCCTGGAGCGAAGCCTGCAACTCGCTCGAATCGATGGCTTCGACGCGGGCGAGCTGCCAACCATATGCGAGGCGCTTCTGGACGCCAACGGCATCGACAATGGAACCGTCTACCTTCAGGTGACTCGCGGCGCGGCGCCCCAGCGGTCGCATGTGCCCCCCGCGGGGCTTCAGCCGACGGTCCTGGCGCTCGCGTCGTCAGCGCCGAGTCTTGCCGAGCTGATGGGGCCCGACCGTGTCCGCATCGTCCTGCTGCCCGATGAGCGATGGCTTCGCTGCGAAATCAAGACCATCAGCCTCCTGGGCAATGTGCTCGCAGCCATGCGAGCGGCGGAGCTTGGCGCCGATGAGCCCGTCCTGCACCGCGACGGCATCCTGAGCGAAGGCGGCTCCACGAATGTCTTCCTTCGTCGTGGTGAACGCCTGATCACTCCGGGAACGGAGGACGGCCCGCCGATCCTGCATGGCGTGACGCGCGCCATGGTGATCGATGCGGCGCGATCCGAGGGGGTTGAAGTGGACGAGCGGCGCGTGCGAATCGAAGAGCTCGTCGACGCCGATGAGGTCATGATCACCAGCAGCCGCCGACTTCTCTCCATCGTTGCCGAAATCGACGGCGTGCCGACTCGCAACGCCGCGCGGCTCCAAACTGCGTCGGCCACGGGGTCCCTGGGCGACGCGCCCATAGCAGTCGACTCGGACGCGTGGGCGCCGCGGCTCTTCGAGCTGCTTCGTCCCCGCCTACACTCGGCGAAGTGACCCCCCTGCTCGCCGTTTCAGTTGGCAACACCCGCACGGCCTTCGGCGCGTTCGCTGACGGCACCCTCCTTGAGAGCGATCGCGTGGACAACAGCGACCACGAGCGCCTCGACGCGACGGCGAGGCGCCTCTGGCAACGGGTGGAGGAAGGACGCGGCGATGCGGTCACCGTCGACCGGCTGTGTGTGCTTGCGAGCGTGAACGATCCGGTGGCGGACCCGCTGGAAGTGCGTCTCTCGGCGGCGCTGGGAACGGAGATTCAGCGCATCGGGCGCGACCTTGCGGTGCCCATCGGCGAGTGCCTTGAGCCGGGAACCAGAGTCGGCGCCGACCGCCTCCTGAATGCGGCAGCCGCCTGGGATGTCATGCGCAGTGCGTGCATCGTGGTCGATGCGGGGACCGCCGTCACCGTGGACTTCATCGATGGTGAGGGCGTCTTCCATGGCGGCGCCATCGCGCCTGGAGCGTCGATGCAGCTCACCGCGCTGCATGAGCGCACCGCGGCGCTGCCGCGCGTCGCGTTCGCCCAGCCCGACGATGTTCCATTCGGACGGAACACCGCGGAGGCCATGCTTCAGGGCGTCTATCACGGCCTCCGAGGCATGGTGTGGCGCTTGGTCGAGCGATATGCCACCGGATACGGCGCATTTCCGCCGGTGGTCGCGACTGGCGGTGACGCGGCCACGCTCTTTGGCGAGGATGAACTCATCGATCGCATCGTGCCCGAGTTGACACTTCTGGGCATTGCCGTCGCGGTGCGTCGATCGCTCGAGGTCGAATCGTGACCGGGTCTACCGAAGACGGGCGGTCATCGACCCGCAGGTCCAGATGCGCGTCAACCTGGACAACGGTCTCCGTGCCCGGGCCCATCGCCGTGCTCCAACTCGTCGGTGAAATCGAACCCGTGCTTCAGCGCGTGGCGGGCCGTGTCCCCGATCCGGGGCAGGTCATTCTGGCCCGATTCGGCGACATCGACACCGGAGTCATTGCGCGCGTGAACGCGCGCGTGGCCCTGCTGATGCCCCACGGCGGCGTGCGCATTCGAGAGCGCCTCTCCAACCTGCTGCATGAGTGCCAGGTGCTTCATGCCGAGCCGTCGTTTCAGACGGCTCGCTCGCACCTGACCCAGAGCGACCTCTATCCGGAGGCCGATGACGAGGAGGAGGCAGCGGTGCTCGAAGCCGTGGCGAGGGCGGCAAGCCCGATCGCCATGCCGCTGCTGCTTCGCCAGGCCGCCAGGCTCGCCGAACGAGATCGCGCTGCGCCGCGCGAGCCGGTGACCGCTGACGACTTCGCCCGCGGCGAACGACTGTGGCGCCTGATCGAGCCGGCGCGCATTGCGGTCATCGGTCGGCCGAACGCTGGAAAGAGCTCGCTGCTGAACCGATTGGCCGAGTTCGACCTGGCGCTCTCGGGTCCCGAACCCGGCCTGACGCGCGACGCGGTCTCGGCGCGCATCGAGCTCGATGGACTGGTGGTGGACTGGTTCGATACCCCGGGACTTCGGCTGAGCGACGACCCCATCGAGCGTGAAGCCCAGACGATCGCGTCGTCATTGATCGGCGCGGCAGATCTTGTCGTGTCGCTGGCCGAACCAGGCGGCGGTTGGCCGGACGCGCCGCGCACGCATCTTCGAGTGCTGAACAAGGGCGATCTGCCGGAGGCCTCCGCATCAAGGGAAGCCGCCGAGGCCGACCTCGTTGTCAGTTCCAAGACCGGGGACGGCATCGCGGCACTGGTGGCTCGGCTTCGCGAGATGCTCCTGCCTCAGGCTGATCTCGATCACCCCGGTCCGTGGATCCTGCCTCGTAATGCGCTGGCAGCGGAGTGGGAGTAATCCATGCGCCGCGCCATGTTGGCGGCGCCGTCGCTCTCACGCTCTGACTACAGGCCCATGATCGAGTAGCCGGCATCGACATAGATGGTCTGGCCGGTCACGCCTGATCCGAGGTCGGAGAGGAGCCAGACCGCTGTGTCGCCGACCTCGGCGCCCGTGATGTTGCGGCGAAGCGGCGCCTTCTTCTCCACCCAGCCGAGAATCTCCTGGAAACCTCCAACGGCGAGGGCGCTCATGGTGCGCAGGGGCCCGCCGCTGATGACATTCACGCGAATCTGCTTCTGGCCCAACTCCATGGCGAGGTAGCGCCCGGTGGCTTCGAGCGCGGCCTTCGCGACCCCCATCACGTTGTAGCCGGGCACCGCCTTCTCCGCGCCGTAGTAGCTCATGGCGATCATCGAGCCGCCATTGGTCATGAGCGGAGCAGCGCGATGCGCCATGGCGGCGTAGGTGAACGCGGAAATGTCCATCGCCTGCGTGAAGACCTGGCGCGGGGTGCCTGTGAATGCGCCCTCGCGCAGCCAGTCCTTGTCAGCGAAAGCGATCGAGTGCACCAGGAAATCGAGCCGCCCGAAGTCCGCGCCGATCTTGGCGAAGACCCGGTCGAGATCCTCGTCGCTTCCGGCATCCATCGGTTCGAGCCACGGCTGCGAAATGCCGAGCCCTTCGATGGCCTTCAGGACTCGGCGCTGCATCTTGTCGCCGGGCAGGTGCGTGAAGAGCAACTCAGCCCCGTGCGTGCGAAGGCGCTGGGCGATGCTCCATGCGTAGCTGTGGTCGTTGATGATGCCGACGACGAGTCCGCGCTTTCCCTGCATCAGGCTCATGCGTTGGTCCTGTCAGGAGGCGCGGCAACCGGCATCCGACGAACGGATGACGCCGAAGGCGGGGATCTCCATGTCCTTGGTCGGCGAGTAGATCACCAATGGAAAGTCGAAGACTCCCTCGAGATCCTTCCTCGGGGTAATGCGCACGCGAAGGTGGAGCCAGCCATCGACGACCTCCGTCCGGATCATCTCCGCCCGGGCGCGATCGCTCGCCGAGGTCACCGTGAGAATGGGCTCGCCCGGGTCCTCGATGAGGATCTCCGCCTCGACCGAGGAGTTCGGATCCATCCGACCGAGGTTCATGGCGTAGTCCTTCATGCGGAACACGGGCCGCGGAATGGTCGATTCATGTCGAATGCGCACCGGCAGAAGCGGGCAGTCGGGGTGATCGGTCTCGATGAGCCAGTAGTGTGGTGGCGCATCGCCATACTTCTTGAGATCCCACGCGATGAGGTACTGCGACTGCGGTTCGCCGCTGGTCGGGTCGAAGTTCACATACTGCGGCGCTTCGCCATGCACATTGCAGATGCGGAAGGGCTTCTTGTCGATGCTCTCGATGAGCACTCGACCGGACTGCTCCTGACCGCGCACGATGTTGAAGGTGCCGGGCTGCGCACGAAGCGGGTAGGCGACCTCGCCCCGCACATCGAACTCGAGCACGCGCTGATACTTGTCGGCCAGAATCTTGATGACCGCCTTGCGAGGCTGGGGCGAATTGGCCGCATCAAGCCCCGCTTCGAGCTCGACGAACTCGCCCGGCGCAATGTCCTGGTCGGTCACATCGTTGGTGGTGGTGCACTTGCAGCTCGGCTGCACCGCGATGATCCGCACGGGGTTTCGGCCGCGATTCCAGAGCTTCACCTTGCCGGTGACCTGCTGGCGCGGCGCAATGAACCCGAAGTCGAGCACCGGCGGATCGACTTCGAGCGGCGGCGGCGCGTCGATCATGCCATCCTCATCGGGCTCAGGCTCGGGCATGGGAGCGCGCGGCCGCGGCGGGGTCGGCGTTGTGGAAGGCGGCGTCGGCCGCGCTCCGGGGGCTGGCGCGTCTCCACGCTGCGGAGCGGTGCGCTCGGGGCGCGGCGAAGGCTGGGGCGTTCCGGCCGGGGTCGGCGCGTCCTGCGCCTGAGTCTCCAACGCGGTGACCGGTGAAGGCGCAATCGCGGAGGGCTCGACAGGAGGGAGCGGCGCAAGCGCCACGACGAGAGACATCGCAAGGATCATTGACGGGTACTCCAAGGAGCAATTTCGAACGAACAGTGAGTCTAACCCGCCCTTTGCACGAGGGGGTCACAAGGCCGTCACGCGATGTTCCCGGCACCGAGGTGGCACTTCTCAACGATCGCGTTACAATCGCGACCCCCAAATTGTGCGGAGAAACCCATGAAGTCGACCGACCTGCGCCCGGGCATGGCCATCAAGATGGATGGCAAGCTCTTTCAGATCACCGAGTACACCCATGTCACCCCGGGCAATCTCCGGGCATTCGTGCAGGTCAAGCTTCGTGACCTCAACTCCGGCTCGCTCATCGACAAGCGCCTCCGCTCCGGCGAGGAAGTCGAACAGGTTGATCTCGACCGTCGCCCCATGGAGTACCTCTACTCCAGCGGTGACACCTTCGTCTTCATGGACAACGAGAACTTCGAACAGGCGGAGCTTTCCAAGGACTTCGTCGGCGACTTCCCGCTCTATGTGAAGCCGAACAACTCCGTCGTCGTCTGCTGGTGCGACGGCAAACCCGTGTCGATCGAGCTCCCGACCTCGGTGGAGCTTGAAGTGACCGACACGCCGCCCGGCATCAAGGGCGCCACGGCCACGAACCAGCTCAAGGAGGCCACGCTCGAGACCGGCCTCAAGACGCGCGTGCCGCCGTTCATCACCATCGGCGAGAAGATTCGCGTCAACACGACCGACGGCAGCTACCAGAGCCGCGCCTGATCAACCCCAGGCGCCCAGCAGCAGCGCGAGATCGGCCCCATTCACGGTCCCGTCACCGTTGAGATCGGCCGCGCAGCCGTCGCAGGGCCCCCACTGGCCCAGGAGTAGCGCGAGGTCGGCACCGTCGACGGAGCCGTCGGAGTTCAGGTCCTCGGGCCGAGGACCGCAGAAGGTCGCGTCGATCGAGACATCGTCGAGCGCCGCTTCGACAAGTGACGGCCCTCGCAGGTCTCGCGCAACGAATCGCAGCTTGAACGGACCCGGCGTCTCGAGAAGGTCGCCGATGCGGAAGCTCGCTTCGGTCCACTCATAGGTGGTGACTGACACCTCTTCGACGAGCGTCCAGGTGGAGTCATCAGTCGAGGCGAGGACGAGCATCGAGTCATTGTTCGGATTGGGGCCCATGTCGTTGGAGTACCAGCGCCAGTACCGGAGCATCGCGTTGGGATCGCTCCCGTCGAGCCAGGGGCTGGTGAGCGAGGTCACCCCGTTGTCGACATTCCCATTGCCAGGCGGTCCGAAGGGGTCGCTCTGTCCGGTGAGCCAGCACATGGTGCCGTCGGGCGTGTGATCCTCGCTGGGTTCGCCGATGGAGCCGATCGGTTCAACCAAGACCCAGTGGCCACTGGTGGCATTGTCGCCAGGCGCGCCCGAGACCCACCCGGAGTCCTGCTCGAAGTCGTCGAAGTAGATCCGCTCGTAGGCGAGCACCGTTGTTCGGAACACCTCATTCGGCGCCGCATCGGGCAGAAGGAGCGCGCCATCGCTGCCCGGCCACTCGAAGAACCACTCGATGATCGCGCCGCACTTCGCGGGAGGAAGCCAGCCGAGATAGCGGCCGCCACCGAGCGACTGTGTTTCTGACTCAGCAAAGGGCGCGGTCGTGCCAATGCGAGTGCGCAGGAGCGGCGGCGCGTCGAAAGTCGACACGAGCGCCGAGGCAAAGACGACCACCGGCACGAGCGTTTCAGGCTCGACCCACCAGGGTGGCGTACCTTCGTAGGTCATGAACCCCGGCTGAAGCGTCGCGCGAATGAGGGCGAGCGCCGCCTCGGTGTTCTCTTCGGCGCAGGGTCTCACTTCGGGTGGCGGAATCAGGAAGCCGTAGCCGCCCTTGTCCCGAACCTCGATGGTTGTTGAGAGGACGCCACCAGCGCCATAGGCCCAGTCCACCACAGTGCCCGATGCGGGATAGATGCCGGTGTAGATCGGGCCGGGAAAGTAGCTTCGGCCATGCACCTCGGCGATGGCAGTCTGGATCGACGCGCCGAGTGATGCAAAGAGAGGCTGGTCATCGCAGAACTGCGAGGTGTAGCCCCAAGGCCAGAGAATGAGCTGGCCATAGCTGTGGTAGTCGATGTGCGCCAGGATCCATCCGTGGTTGAGCATGAAATCGCGGAGGACCTGGGTTTCGGGTTCGCTGAACGGCGCGGTTCCGCGGTAGGTCTCCGAGGCAGGATTGCCGCTTGACCCCGCCCCACCCCACTGATAGCCCCAGTTGCGATTGAGATCGACACCGAAGGTTCCATTGCCGTTGTTGCGCCGGTTCTTTCGCCAGAGGCGCTGCGAGTCCCAACTGAACTGGTAGCCATCGGGGTTGATGACCGGCAGGATGAAGATCTCACTGCCCGCGAGGATTGCAGCGATCTCCGAGTCGGTCGCGGCGTCATTGACAAGCCGCTCCGCGAGGAACATCGCGACCATCGGCGTGGCCCACTCGCGGGCGTGCTGCGTGGCATTGAAGAGGAACCCGGGAGCTTCACTGTCAACGGGAAGCGACGAGAGACGCAGACCGCGGATCGGCCGCCCCTGGAGACTCGTTCCGATGGTGATCGGTGTCACGAGCGCCGGGTGCGACGCGGCGAGCTGATCCATGCGCGCGTTGATCTGGGCGAGCGTCTTCACATCGGCGTACCAATCGGCGTCGGCGATGCCGCCCTCGGCCTGCTCCGCCGCGACGCGAGTGCGGTCGGCGGCCTGGGCCTCGATCAACCCCTCGACATCGGCGATGAGGACCTCAAAGGGCACGCCCTGCTGATCCAAGGTCGCGAGGCTGGTCACCGCAACACGAAGGTCGATGAGACCGTCGCGCATCGCGTGGCTCCAGACATCATTGGTCAGAGCGAGAGCGACGCGCAGGTCGCGCACCGTTCTCGGCTGCACCCGGACGAGCGAAGTCTTCTCGCCGGGCGGGATCGCCCCGGTCGAGTCGGGGATCTCTTCGGCCGCGAGCGCCCCAAGCGGCGCCAGAAGCGATCCGACCAGGGCGAGCACGAGGTGACGGCGCTTCAGATCCATTCCTCCATCATGACCTAGGCCGCGGCCAAGGCACGCCTAGACTCCGTCCTCCGATGAGAATTTTCGACCGCGCCACGCGCCGCTGCGCCAAACTCGTGCCTGGAGTCGTGGTTGTTGGACTCTCCATGCTGTTCGGCTGCTCCCCACGCGATCCTTTCGCGAATCCCTTTGCGGGGCCGGAGAAGGGCTGGGCTCGTGTGCCCGATCAGCCCTTCGTTCCGCACGGACTTCCGATGTTCGATGGTCGCCGCGGCACGATCCTGACCTGGTACGACCTTTCGGAGGCGGTGGCGTGGGCCGATGTCATCATCATCGGCGAGCAGCACGACGATCCCGTCGCGCACGCCGTGCAGCAGGCGATCGTGATGGAGACGATCGCGCGCTTCCCGCGCGTGGTCCTCTCGATGGAGATGCTCGAGCGCGACGATCAGCCGCTCATCGACGCGTATCTCCGCGGTGAGATCGAGGTCGATGCCTTCATCGACGGGACCGACTCGCGCCATTGGGCGGGGCGCGACACCTGGGTCATCTTCTTCCAGCCGATGATCGATGCGGCGAAGGCCTCGGGCGCTCCCGTCGTGGGCGCGAACGCGCCGCGGCGCCTCGTTCGGCAGGCCCGGCTCGAAGGCTACGACGCGCTCCGCGCGCTTCCCGCAGATGAACAGGCGCTCTTCGCTCTGCCACGGCGCGAGTCCAAGCCCGAGTACCGCGCTCGCTTCGACACGGTCATGTCCGGCATGAGCGATGCAAAGTCATTCGATTCCACCGCGTTCGACTCGGTCTTCAGAAGCCAACTGGTGTGGGACGCGACGATGGCCGAGTCGATCGTGGACGCCCGCCGAAGCGCGGCCTCGCTCCCAGGGCGACCGTTCTCGCCTCCCAAGGTGATTCACCTCGTGGGCCAGTTTCACAGTGACTTCGACGGAGGGCTGGTGGATGAGATTGCCGTGCGCAACGGCTTCCTCAGGATCTGCACCATCTCCGTGCAGCGGCGCTCGGATCGCACGCTCGGCGAGAGCGATCGGGATCGAGCGGCCATCGTGATCTACTCGGGAGAGCGCCCTCCACCGGAGGCCGCATCGCCAGCATCTGAGACGCCGGAGGCACCCGTGGCGCCCGAGACGCCAGACATGCCGGTGATGCCCATCGCACCAGAGGCGCCGTTGCCACCCGTGACGCTGGAGAGCAATTCCGAAGCGAGCGCGGAAGAACGAGTTCAGTCACCGATGAGCTTCTCGAGATCGGCGCGGCTCGCGGCGATCTTGTAGAGCTTCTCGATCTTCATCATCATCATGAGGGCATGAAGCTCCTTGTTCATGCCGAAGATGATGGGCTTCGCGCCGACATTGGCGGCTGCGTTGCGGAGCGCGATGCAGGTGCCAAGCCCCATGCTCGACATGAAGTGGACATCGGTGAGGTCCAGCACCATGGCGCGGATCGACTTGGAGAGTTCCTTGAAGTAGGGATTCACCTCTTCGTGGATGACCGGCGCTTCACGCTGACCGACATTGGGCCCCGTGGGGCGAAGGTGCAGCACGGATCCGTTCCACTTGATCTCGATGAGCGGCGTCTTCTTTTCGGGGGGCAGCGCGGTCATGGTCAACTCCGTGAAGATCAGAGTTATACCGCGAGGACCGCCTTCATGACTTCTTGAAGAGCGCCGGGTGCACCAGCGATCGGAGGACGGCTCCAACGGGTCCCTCGGGATCGACCTCGAGTTCGATCACCGCACCCTTGCGAAAGTCGATCGCCACGCCGTCGGCTCGACCACAAAGGAGCCGACTTGCAAAGCGCGAAAGGAAGGGTTCGTGTCCAACCATGGCCATGCTTGCCACTGAAGCACGGCGGATGCGCTCGAGGAGCTCCGCCGTGGCCCCGGTTTCTTCCGCGTCTTCCAGCATTGGCTCGCGCACTCTGGCTGGCCACAGCGCCCGCTCCTCAAGGATCTGCGCCGTTTCCCAGGCGCGGCTCCATGCGCTGGCAAGCACCACGCGAGGGGGATCCACCCAACGATCCAGCCGCTCCGCCAGGCGCCGGAAGGCCCGCCGCCCCTCGTCCGTCAGCGGGCGGGTCGAGTCATCGGGCCAGCGCGCCGGATCTCGATCGAATGCCTTGGCGTGACGCACCAGCAGGAGACGCATGACTCGGAGCGTACTCATTTGCAGCGCTGCTAGATTCCACTCCCGACGGCGCCACGCCGTGCGGTTTCGCCACCATGACCGTCGCCACCATCCACCGAGCCCGCGTGGTTTCTCTCCGCGGTCCCGCCGGCTACCGGCGAGGCGCGCAGCTGCGCGATCTCGGCGTCATCGAGCGCGGCTGGGTCACGGTGCGCGACGGTCTCATTCACGGCGTGGGTGAAGGCGAACCTCCGGAGTTGATCGGTGAGATTCACGACGCGCACGGTGCCACGCTCCTGCCGCTGCTGGTCGATGCGCACACGCACCTCCTGTGGGCGGGCCGTCGTGATGACGAGTGGGCGCTCAAGTGGTCGGGAACTCCCTATCTCGAGATCGTGAAGCGCGGCGGGGGCATCATGAGCAGCGTGCGCGCCACTCGCGCCGCGTCGGATCATGAACTCGACCACCTGCTGCGCACGCGACTCGCCGAGTGCCGCATGCTGGGCAGCGGCGCCATCGAGGTGAAGACCGGCTACGGATTGCGCGTCGAAGATGAGTTCCGCATGCTCGAGTCCATCCTCCGCGTGGCCGCTCACTCTCCCGCGCCGGTGGTCCCGACCTTCCTCGGGGGTCATGCCCTCGATCCCGGCCTGCCCACGCAGGTCGAGGCGATGATCGACGAAGGGCTGCCACGCCTCGCCGAGCGACTGCCGGGCGCGGTCGTGGATGCCTTCTGCGACGATGGCGGGTGGAGCCTCGAGCAGTGCCGTCGCTACCTCGAGCGGGCGCGGGACCTCGGGCTGCGACTGCGACTTCATGCCGACCAGTTCTCGGTGAAGGGCGGCGTCGAGATGGCCGTCGAACTCGGCGCCCTGAGCGTCGATCACCTTGAAGCGAGCGGTGAACCACAACTGCGCCGACTGGCCGGAAGCGAGACTGCCGGCGTCGTCCTCCCCTGCTGCGGCTTCGCGCTCGATGGTCGCTTCGCCCCCGCGCGGCGATTGGTGGACATGGGCGGCGCCATCGTGGTGGCGAGCAATGCGAACCCCGGCTCGGCGCCGTCGCTCAGCCTCGCCTTCTCGATGGCGCTCGCGGTCCGTCACCTGGGGCTGACGCCAGCCGAGGCGCTGACCGCGGCGACATGGAACGCCGCCGTGTTGCTCGGCCTCGATCGCGAGGTGGGATCAATCGAGGTCGGCAAGCGGGCGGACCTGATGATGGTCGAAGGCAGCGAACTCTCACTGATCTTCGATGTGGCGGGCCCTGGCCCACGCTGGAGCATGATTGGGGGACAATTCCCTCGGAGACTGCTGCCGTGACGATCACCCGAGCGCAGGACATGACTCTCGCGGAAGAGGCGGCCGCCCGCGTCGTGCGCATTCACGAGGCGCTCGTCGCCATGATTCGCCCCGGCGTGACGGCGATCGAAGTCGATCGTTTCGTCGCGCAGAAGCTCGATGAACTCGGCTGCTCAAGCTGCTTCCTCGGCTATCGCGTGAGAGGTCACCCGCCCTACCCGAGCCACGCCTGCATCAGCGTGAATGACTGCATCGTTCACGGCACGCACCTTTCCGAGCGCGAGCCGTTCGCGCCGGGCGATCTCCTGAAGATCGACATCGGCGTGCGATACCGAGGCTTCATCGGCGACGCCGCGTGGACCTACTCCGTCGGCACCCAGACTGAACTCGGTCGGCGCTTGCAGGAGTGCGGCCGCGAGTCGCTCCGGCGCGGCGTGCAGGCGATGGTCGCGGGCCGACCGCTCATCGATTGGGCCAAGGCGGTTCAGAGCGCGGTGGAGATTGACGCCGGGTTCCACCTGGTCCGCGGGCTGGGCGGTCACGGGATCGGTCGCTCCCTGCACGAGCCGCCATTCATCTCCAATGTCGTCCCGAGTTATCCGGGCGAGTGGTCGGAAGCGTGGAAGCCCTTCGAAGTCGGCATGCTGCTCGCGGTCGAACCCATGATCGCCGTCTCGACCACGGAGATCCGCACCTCGGGACGCGAGTGGCCCATTCGAACAGCCGATGGAAGCTTGAGCGTGCACTACGAAGCGGATGTGCTGATCACCGCGGACGGCCCCCGCAACCTCACGCAGGGCCTCTTCAACCTCCCCGATGTGGTCGGCGCGTGATCGAACGCGCGCCGACGAACGGACACGCTGCTGAGCTCGGACCATGACGCACTCCCCCCTCGATGGCGATGATGATCGCGCGGATCAGTCCCGCATGAAGGCCGTCCTCTTCGAAGGTGTGCATGGGAACGCCGACGCACTCCTGCGCGACGCCGGCGCCACCGTCGAACGCCATGTCGCGGCCGGCGAAGGTGATCGGCTCGACTCCGCGCTCCGCAGCGCGGAAGTGATCGGCATTCGCAGTCGAACGCGCCTTCGAGCCGAGCACCTCAAGGACACCTCCGCCCTCGCCATCGGGTGCTTCTGCATCGGGACGGACCAGGTGGATCTCGCTGCCGCGGCCGACGCCGGCATCGCGGTCTTCAACGCGCCCTTCGCCAACACCCGGAGCGTGGCGGAGATGACGCTCGCCGAAGTCGTGGTGCTCTCTCGGCGCCTCTTCCAGAAGAGCGCCGAACTGCACGCGGGGCGCTGGGACAAGAATGCGCGCGACGCCCACGAAGTTCGCGGGCGCACGCTCGGCATCGTGGGCTACGGACACATCGGAAGTCAGCTTTCAATCCTCGCCGAGGCGCTCGGACTCAGGGTGCTCTTCTTCGACATTGCGCGGCGGCTTCCGCTCGGCAACGCCCACTCGGTGCCCTCGCTCCATCATCTGCTTGAACACTCGGACATCGTGTCGCTGCATGTGCCCGCCACGCCACAGACGCGCGGCATGATCGGCGCCGCGGAGCTGGCGCGCATGAAACCTGGTGCCGTGCTCATCAACAACGCCCGCGGCGGGGTCGTCGACATCGACGCGCTCGCAGCGGCGCTCCACCAGGGGCGCCTCTCCGGCGCCGCCATCGATGTCTTTCCCAGCGAACCCGAGCAGAATGGCGCGTCATTCGAGACACCCCTGCGCGGACTTCCCAATGTGATCCTGACGCCTCATATTGGCGGCAGCACCGAGGAAGCGCAGGCGCTCATCGCCCTCGAGGTGGCGGAGAAGCTCGCGAAGTACCTGACCCACGGCTCCACCTCGACCAGCGTGAGCGTGCCTGAAGTCGACCTGCCGCTGCGACGCGACGATCAACTCCGCATCGCTCACTTCCATCAGAATGTGCCCGGAGTTCTTCGGCAGTTGCACACGGTGCTCGCCGATCTCGGTGTCAATATCAATGCCGAGTACCTCCAGAGCAATCGATCGCTCAGCTATGTGATCATGGATGTGGATCCGTCGGCGCCGGTGGACGAGATCGCCCGCCGATTGGCCGCCGTCCCCGAGACCATCCGAATGAGACTTCTCGGCGGCCCGGTGACCCCCGCTACGATGGCGACATGATTGCCATTGCGCTTCTTCCGTCGGCCCTCGTCGCTCTTCAAAGCCCTTCTGCACCGCCACCCACGCGGCGCGATCCAGTGGTCGAGGTCTTCCACGGTCAATCGATCACCGATGACTACCGCTGGCTCGAGGCGCTCGACTCCGAGTCTGCCGAGGTGGAGGCGTGGACCACGGCCCAGAACGACTTCACGCGAGCACGACTCGACGCCCTGCCCTGTCGAAGCGCGCTGGAGTCGGCGCTGCGACCGCTCATGGAGATCGGCGCCATCTCGGCGCCACGCATGCGCGGGAATCTCTACTTCTACACCGAGCGCACCGGCAGTCAGAATCAGCCGGTGGTGAAGGTCCGCCAGGGTTTCGATGGCGCCCCGCGCGATCTCCTCGATCTCAACTCGCTCGACCAGACCGGACTCACATCGCTCGATTGGATGAACCCGAGCCGTGATGGCGCACTCCTTGCCTTCGGGCTGAGCCGCTCCGGCAGCGAGATGAGCGAACTTCACATTCTCGACACCGCCACTGGTCGCTGGCTCGCTGATCAGATCTCGGGCAAGGTCTCCTTCTCCAGTTGGACTCCGGATGGCAAGGGGTTCCTCTACAGCGTGCTGCGCGACCCGAAGGACCCCTACAGCCGCGAGGTGCGCTTCCACGAGGTGGGCACCAGCCCGCGCTTTGATCCCGTGCTCCTGAAGCAGGAGAACCCGAGCGAGATTCCCTTCGCCGCGCTCTCCACCGACGGCCGCTGGCTCTTCACGGGCCTCTTCCGGGGATGGCAGGCGAATGACCTCTCGGTGATGCGCTTCGATGACTGGCGGCGCACCGGCACGCTCGCGCCGATCCCGATCGCGAAGGGGCTCGATGCCCGCACGCAACCCGCGTCGACGCTCGGCGACACGCTGTGGGCGACGACGACCTTCAACGCTCCGAACACGCGTCTGGTGCGCATCGACCTGAACGCGCCGGGCGATCCTTCGGCGTGGCAGACCGTGGTGCCGGAGCGCGCGGACGCGGTGCTTCAAGGGGCGCAACTCGCCCGCGACCTGCTCGTGCTCGACTATGAACAGGATGCCTCATCGCGGCTGACGCGCGTGTCGCTCGACGGAAGTCCTCGCGGCGACATTGCCCTGCCGGGCCTCGGCACGGCGTCACTCAGCACCGAAGAGGAGCGCAGCGAAGCATTCCTCACCTTCACAAGCTTCACCGAGCCGCGCAGCATCTATCGACTCGACCTTGCTGAAGGCGCTGAACCCTCGAGCGGAATCGCCAGCTCGGCCGCGCGAGCCACGCTTCCGCCGCCGTCCCTCGCGCTCTGGGCTCGACCGGAAGTCCCCGTGGACCCCTCGAAGTACGAGGTCCAGCAGGTCCGCGCGAAGAGTCGCGACGGCACGATGATCCCGATGTTCATTGTGACGCGCAAGGGTGTCACGCCGCAGGGTGACAACCCATGCCTGCTCTATGGTTACGGCGGTTTCAATGTCTCCCTGACTCCGTTCTTCAACCCCACGATCATTCCGTGGCTCGATGCGGGTGGCGTCTGGGTGCAGGCCAATCTGCGCGGCGGCGGCGAGTACGGCGAAGCGTGGCATCGCGCCGGCATGAGGGACAAGAAGCAGAATGTCTTTGATGACTTCTACGCCTGCGCCGAGTGGCTCATCGAACAGCGCTGGACCAACTCACGCCGACTGGTCATCGAGGGCGGAAGTAACGGCGGTCTGCTGACGGGAGTGGCCGTCACGCAACGGCCTGAGCTCTTCGCTGCTGCCATCGTGGGAGTCCCGCTTCTGGACATGCTCCGATACGACCGCTTCCTGCTGGCCAAGTTCTGGGTGCCCGAGTACGGCAGCGCCGAAGACCCCGAGGCGTATGGCTGGCTGCGCGCCTACTCGCCCTATCACCATGTGCAGCAGGGCACGGCCTATCCCGCGGTCTTTCTGCACACCGGTGAGAACGACAGTCGCGTCCATCCCCTGCACGCACGCAAGATGGCGGCACGGCTCCAGGCGATGACGACGAGCGACCCCGAGACGAAACCGATCCTCCTGTGGGTCGACCGCGACGGCGGCCATGGACAGGGCAAGCCGCTCTCGCTGCGCTTGCGCGATCGCGCCGATCAGTGGGCCTTCGTGATGTGGCAGACCGGGCTCTGCCGTTGACCGGCGGACTTGATCAGGGCGCGCTCTCCCCGGTTGGGTCGGGGGGAGCGGCGCTGTCGGCGGGTGCGGTCGGAACCACGGGCAGGCGTCTCGGCCTCGGCTGAATCTGCAAGCTTCCGCCTTGCAGCACCCCCTCGAGCTCGAAGTCATCGGCCGTGCCTTCCTTGCCATCAGCGCCGAGCGTTCGGAGAACGAAGCCACCCTGGTCCGTGATCTCGTAGACGAAGGGTTGCCCCCAGCCATCGCGCAGGATCTCCGGAGCGAGATCAAGGTCGTCGAGCGTCGGCGGAAGGACGCCGTTCTGCGCGTAGTAAATCGAGATCATCGCGGCGACGATCGAGGCGAAGAGGGCGGTCTTGCCCTCGGGTCCGAGGCCAAAGGTGTTCACGATCCAGATGGCGAATGCGGAGACGGAAACCACACCGGTCGCGACGAGCACCAGAGGCAGACCCATGGGAAGCAGGCAGCAGCAGCCGATGGCGCTCACGACAGTGCCCGCAATGGCCCACCCCCGTGGCGCCCTGGTGAGCGCGAAGAGGCTCAGGATGAGTCCGATGGGCGAAAGCAGCCCAAGGCATCCACAGAGGCCGATCAGACCGACAACAAATCCTGCGATGCCGAGTCCATTGACTCTCGGCGGCGGCAGCGGTGAATCGGTTGGCGGCGCCCCCTCCGAGTACCAGTGACCTTGTTGGCTCATGGCGGAGGAGCCTACCTACTGACGGGTCAAGTGAGCTTCTGAAGCTTGGCGTAGGCGAGAACGAGGGTCTTCACGCCAGCCGAGTTGAAGTTCACGCGCACGCTCGACGCACCAGCCCGCGGCAGGAGTTCGATGACCCGGCCGATGCCAAAGAGAGGATGCCGCACCATCGATCCCACGGAGAATCCCTGGAGGGTGGCGCCTCGCGCACCCGCGGTACCGCCGGAGGTCGGTGACGCGCGACGCGGTGCGCTCGGCTTGCCGCCATGCCAGTCCTCGGAGCGATCGACGCGGAAGACCTGCTCCTCCGCCCCGCGACCAGACCCTCGCCACCCTGGTCGGCCGCCCGATCCCTGGTGCCCCGATTCAAGGTCGTCGAAGACATCGCTCGATGCGCTGCGCATGGCATCGACGCGCTCCACCTGTTTCGCGTCGATCTCACCAAGAAATCGGCTTTCGCGCGTCGAGTGTCGGACACCATGCACGATGCGCGTCCCGCTGTGCAGCAGGAGCAGCGTGCGCTCCGCGCGAGTCATGCCCACGAAGCAGAGGCGCCGCTCCTCCTCGCACCCATCGGCACTCTCGATCGACCGGGCGTGCGGCAGCAGGCCCTCTTCGAGCCCGATCATCGCGACAAGCGGGAACTCCAGTCCCTTGGCGGCGTGCAGCGTCATCAGCGTGACGGCACCGCGCTCGCCGTCGAGGGCATCGGAGTCGGCGACCAGCGCCACGCTCTCGAGCCACGCGGCCAGCGCTTCGAGTGCGTTGCGCTTGGGGGCCTGCATGGGCCCAGGGCCATCGACCGCGGCCGTCGGATCTGCCATGTCGCCATCGCATGCGGCGTCGGGCGGCTCGCGCCGATCGCCGAGATCGCTGTCGCCATCCATCGACGCCACGAGGTCGGCCTCACCCTGCCACGAGCGTTCGAGATCTTCGGCTCGCGCCGCATTCGAGGCATCGAGCTGATCGCCCTCGGCATAGGCGTTCGTCACGAACTCATGCGCCGCGTTCTCAAGCTCATCGAGATTCGCGAGGCGATCCTCATCCTCGAAATCCTCATCCGACTCCTCGCGCGAGGTGTAATGACTGCGGAGGCCGCTCTCATCGATGACGGCTCTCACGAGCTCTCCCAGGGCCGAGGCATCCGCCTGGCGGCCGAGTGAGCGCCACCGCTCGAAGAGGGCGCCGAGCGTGCCGGCCGCCTTCAGCGCTCGGCCCGTCACCCCCGCCTCCGACGCGCGCAACAGCATGGCCGAGAGCGACAGATCACGGGCCCGAGCCGTCTCGTCGAGGCGATCGAGGCTCACATCACCCAGCCCTCGCGCGGGCACATTGACGATTCGTCGCAGGCTCGTCGCATCGGCGGGATTGGAAAGCACGCGCAGGTAGGCGAGCGCATCCTTCACCTCGCGCCGCTCGAAGAACGCCGTGCCGCGCACGACCTGGTAGGGCACGCCATCCCGTCGCAGTGCATCTTCGACGACGCGCGACAGCGCGTTCATGCGATAGAGCACCGCCATGTCGCGCCAGGCCATTCCCGAGCGCTCCGCCTCGCGAAGACGGCCGACCAGTTCCTGCGCTTCGTGGTGTTCATCGAAGCAGCCGATGATGAGCGGCCGCCGCCCCGGGCCGAGTGAGGTCGACAAGACCTTGTGTCGTCGCCGCGTATTGTGACGAATGAGCGACGAGGCCGCATCAACGATGTACCCGGTGGAGCGGAAGTTCTCACCGAGCGGAATGATCTCCGCGCCGGGAAATGCCTCCTCGAACTCGAGAATGTTGCGGAGGTCTGCGCCGCGCCAGCCGTAGATCGACTGGTCGGGGTCGCCCACCACCATGATGTTGCCGTGCTCGGCGATGGCGCGAGCAATGACGAGCTGCGCGTGATTGGTGTCCTGGTACTCATCGATGAGCAGGTACCGGAAGCGTTCCGAGTAGGCGCGCCGCAGCGCCTCCTTCGATCGCAGCAGGCGCGCCGTCATGTAGAGCAGGTCATCGAAGTCCACGGCATTCGATCGCGCGAGCTCCGCCTGATAGGCCTCGTACAGCCGGGCCACGGAGCGCCCGCGAAAGTCGCCATCGCCTGCGGCATCGGCGGGAGATCGAAGCGCGTTCTTCAGTCGGCTCACTTGCGCGAGCGCCGACGCGGGAGTCCACCGTCCGCCGACACCCAGATCAGCGATCACCCGCTTCATGGTGTCGCGCTGATCGGAGGTGTCATGAATGACGAAGCCGGGGCGCAATCCCGTCTCCTCGGGGTGATGCCGCAGCAGCATGGAGGCGAACGAGTGGAAGGTGCTGACCACCAGACCGCGCCGCCCCGGCGCATCGGCAGGAATGAGCGAGTCGACGCGCCGGCGCATCTCCGACGCCGCCTTGTTGGTGAAGGTGAGCGCCATGATCTGCCACGCGGGAATGCCGATCGACACGAGGTGGGCAATGCGGCGCGTGATGACGCGCGTCTTGCCGGACCCGGGACCGGCGAGCACGAGCACGGGACCATCGACATGCTCGACCGCGCGCTGCTGCGATGGCGTCAACGCCGCGCTGCCCGAGACCTCGCTCGGCGACGGGCGCGGAATCATCGCTTCATCCCGCGTCTCATCTCGCATCCCTGCGTCCATGCGCGCGAGGGTAGCAGGCACCCCCGCGACAACCTGTCCACCGGCGCGAACCCGAGGCCCATGCGACCAACGCGAGAACTTGGCTCGCGCAACCCATGGTCCCGGAACCATTTGCAAACGGGATCCACAAATCCTGTCAAAATTGGGTGTGTGGGGGCTTGCATCCACAATCCATAGGGGTATCTTGGCCCCGCGACCCCAAGGGAGCCGATCGAACAGTTCAGCAGCCCGTTTTCCGTCCACGCGGTCCTGCTGCCCTGATTCGGAGGTGCGGAAACCTTGGTCTCGCAATGGTGGGTTCTGGAGGTTCAGAGCCTTGAATTCGGTGTCTGTTCGGGATTTCTGCGAGAGCGGACCGGCCTTGGGTGCGCGCCTGGTTCCCCTCTTCCGGCTCGGTTGGCTGCGGAGTAACTCATGACCGTCCTCTGCGACACGCAGATTCGAGAACTCGTCGGTATTGAGCCCTTCGCTGAGAACGAGCGGCGCCCCGGTGTCGTCAGCTTCGGTGTCTCAAGCTACGGCTACGACGTGCGCGTCGGAACGCGCTTCAAGATATTCACCAACGCGACCAGCGGCGGTGTCGCGGTCGTCGATCCGAAGCGCTTCACGAACGACCTCTTTCTCACCATCGACACGAAGGAGACCGGGCGTGACCATGTCATCATTCCGCCCAACTCCTTCGCGCTCGCCGAGACGATCGAGACCTTCGCGATTCCCCGTGATGTGCTCGCCATCTGCGTCGGCAAGAGCACCTACGCCCGATGCGGGATCATCGTGAATGTCACGCCGCTCGAACCTGAGTGGCGCGGCCGCGTGACCATCGAGATCTCGAACACCACGCCGCTGCCCGCCAAGATCTACGCCAACGAAGGCATCGCCCAGATGGTGTTCCTGAAGGCGGATCGCGTCTGCGCGGTCAGCTACGCGGACAAGGGCGGCAAGTACCAGGACCAGGCAGGCCTGACCCTGCCCATGGTTGACGGCATTTCTCCGGATTCGTGACTTCACCGATCCCCGCCGGAGGCGAATGGCTTCGCCAGCCGGCTCTTCTTCGTTCCCCTTTCACGGAAGAGACAGGCCATGAGAATCGCACGACGCTTCACGCAGGCCAACAAGGATGTCTACGCCACCGTGGAGTGGTCCACGCGCCAAAGCCGCATCTCCAACAGCGACGGCTCCACCGTCTTCGAGATGAACGATGCCAAGGTGCCATCCACCTGGAGTCAGCTCGCCACCGACATCGTGGTGAGCAAGTACTTTCGCAAGGCTGGGGTCCCGCAGGTCGATGAGCGCGGCCGCGTGCTGAAGGGCGCCAATGGCGCGCCCCAGCTTGGTCCGGAGCGCTCGGTGCAGCAGGTGGTCCACCGGCTCGCCGGATGCTGGCGCCACTGGGGCGAGACGCACGGATACTTCAGCTCCGCGAAGGATGCGCAGGCCTTCTACGACGAGATTGCCTGGATGCTCCTGCATCAGGTGGCTGCCCCCAACAGTCCGCAGTGGTTCAACACAGGTCTCGCGTGGGCGTACGGCCTTTCCGGTCCGGCGCAGGGCCACTGGATTGCCGACCCCGCCACCGGCGCCACTTCGCTCGCCGCCGACGCCTACACCCATCCGCAGCCTCACGCCTGCTTCATCCAGAGTGTGAACGATGACCTCGTGAATGAAGGCGGCATCATGGATCTCTGGGTCCGCGAGGCGCGGCTCTTCAAGTACGGCTCGGGCACGGGCACGAACTTCAGCCACCTGCGCGGCGAGAACGAGCCGCTCTCGGGCGGAGGCAAGAGTTCAGGCCTGATGAGCTTCCTGAAGATTGGTGATCGCGCCGCGGGCGCCATCAAGTCCGGCGGCACCACGCGCCGCGCCGCGAAGATGGTCTGCCTGGATGTCGATCACCCGGACATCGAAGCCTTCGTGAACTGGAAGGTGCGCGAGGAGATCAAGGTGGCGGCGCTCGTCGAGGGCATGAAGCACCTCTCGCCCGCTCAGCAGGAGGCGGCCGAGGCGCTCGGCCTCGATCTCACCTACGACTTCAACGGCGAGGCCTACTACACCGTCAGTGGTCAGAACTCGAACAACTCGGTTCGAGTGAGCGATGCCTTCATGGACGCGGTCAAGGCCGACGGTGACTGGACGCTCACGCGGCGCACCGATGGTTCGCCCCACAAGGTCATCAAGGCGCGGGAACTCTGGCGGCAGATCAACGAGGCCGCGTGGCGCTGCGCCGACCCCGGCGTGCAGTTCGATTCCACCATCAACGAGTGGCACACCTGCCCCTCGGGCGGTCGCATCAACGCGAGCAACCCGTGCAGCGAGTACATGTTCCTCGACAACACGGCATGCAATCTCGCATCGATCAACCTTCTGAAGTTCTACGACCCGGAGACGCGGCGCTTCGACCTCGATGGGTACGAGCACGCCATCAGCCTCTGGACGATCGTGCTGGAGATCAGCGTGCTGATGGCGAGCTTCCCGAGCCGCGAGATTGCGGAGCTCTCCTGGAAGTACCGCACACTCGGTCTCGGCTACGCCAATCTCGGCGCCATGCTGATGCAGGCCGGCATTCCCTACGACTCCGATGAGGGCCGCGCGATCTGCGGTGCGCTGACTGCGATCCTGACGGGCCGCTCCTATGCGGCGAGCGCCCTGCTCGCGGCGGAGCATGGCCCCTTCGCCGGGTTCGCCGAGAACCGCGAGTCGATGCTGCGAGTGATCCGCAACCACCGCCGTGCGGCCTATGGCGTCGATCGCGCCTCCAACGAATGGGAGTCGCTGCGGACGAAGCCCGTACCGATCGATCACGCCGTCTTCGGTTCGAGTCGCATGACCCTTGCGAACGCCGAGGACCTTCGCACCCGCGCCACCGCGTCGTGGGATGATGCCCTCGACTTCGGCGAGCGCTATGGATATCGCAACGCGCAGGTGACGGTCATCGCTCCGACGGGCACCATCGGTCTCCTGATGGACTGCGACACGACCGGCGTCGAGCCCGACTTCGCGCTGACCAAGTTCAAGAAGCTCGCTGGCGGCGGCTACTTCAAGATTGCGAACCAGAGCGTGCGACCGGCGCTGAGGGCGCTCGGCTACTCCGCCGATCAGACTGATGCGATTCTGGAGCATGTCATGGGCACGCTCTCTCTCGATGAGCCGATGCCCGAGCGCGACGGCGCCATGCCGGCAGGCCGCCCTTCCGAAGAGGCGACTTTCCGCGCTTGGCTGCTCGAGCGCGGTTACACGGGCGATGAACTCGTGCAGCTTGAGAATCAGCTCCCGACTTTCTTCGAAATCGGATTCGCCTTCTCCGCGTGGAGCATTCCCGAGCGCGTGCTGCGGGCACATGGCGTCGACCCGGCGCAGGCCAGGAGCGACTCCCGCTTCAACGGACTGCGCCTGCTCGGACTCTCGCCGAGGCAGATCAAGGCGCTCAACCGCCGCATTTGCGGCACGCAGACCATCGAGGGCGCTCCGCACCTGAAGGAGAAGCACCTGGCCGTCTTCGATTGTGCGAATCGATGCGGCCCCGACGGCCAGCGCTTCATCGCCCCGGTGGGACACATCCGGATGATGGCTGCGGCGCAGCCCTTCATCTCGGGTGCCATCTCGAAGACGATCAACCTGCCCAACGAGGCGACGGTCGAAGAGATCGGCTCCTGCTACATGCTGAGTTGGGAGCTGGCGCTGAAGGCCAACGCGCTCTACCGCGACGGCTGCAAGCTCAGCCAGCCTCTCTCGACGAAGTCCGACAGCGACTTCGATCGCGATGAGGAGGATCTCGACGGTCTCGACCGAGAGGGCCGCGGTGCCCCGGGGGAATCCGTGGCCGCCTCGGCTTCGGCGGCCTCCGCCCCGGATCAACTGCGTGCAGCGGCGGAAGCTGCGACCTCGACCTCGACGACATCATCCGACTCCCGGGTGAACTCGAGGGAGGAGCTCCGCTCGCTGAGTGACCTGACGCTTGAGCGCGGCGCCGTTGACGACGACTCCGCCGATGAGCCGCGCATGATCGAGCGGATCGTCGAGCGCGTGGTGGAGCGGGTCATCGAGCGCCCGATGCGCCGACGCCTTCCCGAGACGCGCGGCAGCATCACGCACAAGTTCAATGTGGCAGGCCACGAGGGTTACCTGATCGTGGGTCTCTACGAGGATGGTCGCCCGGGCGAGCTCTTCATCACGATGGCCAAGGAAGGTTCGACCATCGGCGGCCTGATGGACTCGCTTGGAACTGCCATCAGCGTGGCGCTCCAGTATGGAGTGCCCGTCGAAAGCCTCGTCAACAAGTTTGCTCACCAGCGATTCGAGCCGATGGGGATGACCACCAACTCCGACATCCCCTTCGCCAAGAGCCTGGTGGACTACATCTTCCGGTGGATGGGCATGCAGTTCATCCCCGGATATCGAGAGCAGAACGCCCCCGCACGCAGCGTGGGCGCCCTGCGACCGGCCGTGACGGACCACGCGCCGGAGAACACCACCGTCACGGAGGACCAGTCATGCGGTTCATGGCAGCGAGTGCGCGTGCACGAACACGGGCAGCATGGTTCGACCACGAGCGACAGGTCAGCCCCCTTCGACGGCGACGCGCCGACGATGGAAGGGAACCCGAGCCGCGGGCGGATCACCTCGGTCACTGGCACCGACGCGAGGGTCGAACCTTCGCCTGGGGTGGTGATCGAGAGGCACCTGACGACCACGGTCGTCGACATCGAAGAGAGCGTGAGCGTGCATCGCGCCTCGGCACTGGATCAGAGCAACTCGGCCCTCATGGGTGATGCGCCGGCCTGCGACAACTGCGGCGCCATCACCGTGCGGAACGGGACTTGCTATCGCTGCCTCAACTGCGGCCAGAGCATGGGTTGCAGTTGACGACCTCATGACGACAGGCTCGCGCCTTCGCGCGGGCCTGCGTTCGGAACACCCGTGCGGCCCGATCGCTCCGACGGTCGCCACGGGACGGACTCGCGATGGGAGCGGTTCACGGAGATTTCGGTCGGCACTGGACGGAACTAGGGCACTGGTCGGGCGAGCACGGAGTCAGCGGTTGCCCGACCCCTCAACGGCGAAACGCCCACCAATTCAGCCGTAGAACCCGGAACGAGCGTACGGGTTCGATTCGAGGTGGCCGAAGCCCCCAACGACCCTCCCATCGCGAGCATTTTTCTGGTCCTTTTCCTCCCCCCCGCCTGCGGCGTCCCAGCACCGCGGCGGGGGACTTTCATTCGGCTTCAGCGAGCTTGGACCAATGGTGCGATGACGCCGGCATCGCGCCATGCCTGCCCGGTGCGGCGACCGGAGTTGCCCGCGAAACGCACTCGGGATCGATCATCGCCCGCGAACCAGTCGATCTTGCCGGCCGACCGATCGACCGACACCATCAGCATCGTTGTGAGCGCGCCGAGCGCCGCTCACCGACCCGATGGAGCCGATCCAGCCGGGCCACTCGCATTGTTCGCACCACCCTCGTCGCCGACATCCTCCGGGAAGGTGATGCCGAGTCGGCGCGCCCATGGCTCAACGGCGCGGAGGAGCGCTTCGCGGTCCTTGATCATCAGCGCCTCACCGCCCCTGTCGAGGGCACGCGCCACTTCATCGCTTGAGCGGGGACCAATCGACACCTGCTCGGCGAGCACGATCTCATGCGCGATGCCCGCCAGATCGAGCTGCTCAGGCAAGCCAGGTGTGCCAAACCAGAAGGCGAGTTCCGAGAGCGGTCGATTGACCGAAGCCTGGTCACCGTTCGGTGATGATGCGCCCTCTCCCGCGGCGAAGCCCGGAACCGCCGCGCTCCGCGGCGTCGCCGGAACGATCGCGAGAATCAAATTGGCGCTGGGCACATTGGCGACGCGCTCGACCGCGCGAGCGCCCGCGAGAAGAATCGGCTCTTGCGTCTGTCGCGGGAAGACGAAGGCATGGGGGGCACGAAGGACCACGACCCATCCCTGCGAAACTTCGGGGCGCTCTCTCGCCCAGTCGCTCTCCCACGCGTCCGTCACCACGAATGGTCGCGCCGCCACGATCTCCGTGATTGCTCCGGGAGTTTCCGGCAACGGCGGAAGCTCGGAGATCTCATCGGGCGAAGGAGCGCCCGCACCAGGAGTCACCGCTGGCGTCTCCAAAGTAGGCGGATTCCCCGAGCGCGGGGCGCCACTCGACGGCGGCGCGGCCGGCGTCGATGACCCCGGAACCGAAGGAGAGGTTCCGGGCGCGGAGGCGGGTGCTGACGGTGGCGTGCGCGGCGACTGCGGGACGGCCGAGGCCGACCCGACCACGACCAAGAGTCCCAGTCCGAGCGCAGTGGAGTTGATCAGAAGGCTTCGCATGGGAGTTCACTCGGCAAGGAGGGAGAGATCATCAATCACGATGCGGCCGGTCGAGGTTTCACCCGCGCCGCCGAAGTTCATCCGAATCGTGGCGATGCGAGAGAGGTCAATGGCGTTGCCATGACGCCGGAAGTCATCGAGACGGAGGCGAACGAGTTGCAGTTCGTTCTGCCAGCCGGCGCCAGTCCCGAAACCCGTGCGCTGGTAGGTGCGCCCGAGGCCCTTGCTGTAGGGCACCAGGGAGATCGTCGACTCGACACCATCATGGTCAACCAGCGTGACCGTGAATGTCGCATCGGCGGCCGTGCCGCTCGGATGGCGCGTGCCCTGCGCCGCTCGGAACCCCAGCGCGACAGCGCCGGAGAAGTCCTTCAGCGGCTCGGTGATGCTCCATGTGATCGACGCCGGTGCCGTCCATGCAAAGACGATGGCGCGCTGCGAGTCGCCGACGCCGACGCGCGTCTGTCCGTTGAAGGGATCCGTCGTCAGCCATGTGAACGACGAGTTGTTGTCGTCGGCGATGCCCTCGGTCAGGCTCTCGACCGCGGGCGACACGACGCCACCGCTCGAACTCATGGTGACTGATGTCTGCGTCTGGAAGTCATCGATGACGGCAATGGTGCCGGATCCGAGCCGACTTTCGTCATTGCGGACGATCGCACTCGTGCTCACCCCCAGCGGCCGAAGCGACGCGTACCGACGCCATCGCAGTTCGCGAGCCGCTGGCGAGCCTTCAAGCGTCGACTTGATGGCCACGAGCGTGTGCACCTTCATGAGCGCTTGCACTGCCGCGGTGCCGAGCGCGGTCCCCGCGGGCCCCGAGAAGTCATTCGGGCCGCAGCAATTGAAGTCGTTGTGATCCGCGCCGTGAATGTAGGTCGACCAGTGCTCACCGACCGAGCGCTCATAGAGGTTGAAGCTGTGCGCAACATTGTTTCCAGGGCATCCGCAGACATCGCCGTCGGCCGCGCCATAGATCAGGAAGAAGGGCACATCGTGGGGGTCGGAGCCGGTGGTGGGGCCGCCCTTGCCGAGGAAGTCCGTCGGTGCAATCGAAATCAACTGCTTGATGCTGTTCTTCGAGTAGGCATTCGACGGCGGCGTGTAGGTGCCGTCAAAGAGCCGATCAAAGGCGCGGACCACACCCTCGCCCCCGCGGGAGTGCCCGATCCAGACGATCGTGCTCGCGTCGAGCTTGCCATTGAGTACTCCACCGGCGATGGTCGCCTGCTGGTTGATCAGCGCGGCGGTGTGCTGAAGCGTGGTGGTGCTGGCCGTCTCGATCCCCGGCACGGTGTTGTTCTGGTGGGAGATAACCACATATCCCCACGACGCCAGAAACGAGCCGAGGTAGTTGTACCAGGTGTAGCTGTGACCATTGCCGTGACTGATGACGACGATTGGTCGCGGCGTGAGCGACGCGAGATTGCTTGGATACCAGAGTCGCTGCGATGTGAAGCCCGAGGTCGCGCCCGCCACGGTGTAGTCCGCGGGATTCGTCACTGCGTAGGGACCATTCAAGGTGAAGTTCGAGAGCACCGTGAACCCCGGCGTGTCGCCGAAGCCGTCAATCAGGTCGCCATCATCGAGGATGCCATTGCGATTGAGATCGATCACGAGGTCGTAGCTGCGACCGAAGTTCGTGCCGTCGGTCGCCAGGAGGAGGGTCGAATCGAAAAGTGAAATGGTGTTCGGCAGCACGCCACCGGCAACGAAGGTCACGGGCTGCTCGAAACCTCGAACATCGGTGAGCGTGGGATTGAGTTGCCACTCGGCGGCGGAGCGCGGCGCGGTGATGTAGACATCGGCCGTCGCGCCGATCAGTTCCGGCATGCGGAGCGTGTCCACGGCGAATCGCACGGGCGCGCCGAAGTTGAAGCTCTGGACGAAGTCGAACCAAGGGAATTGCGAGAGCGGTCGACCCGCGAGTTGAATGCTCCTGATGCCGACCGGCTCCGTCGGGCACTCGGTTCCCCATTCGCCGAGAAGGATGGCGAGGTCCGCACCATCCACCGTGCCATTGCCATCGAGGTCAGCGGGTCCGCTTCCACCCCAGGCTCCAAGAAGGAGCGCGAGATCGGCGCCGTCGATCACTCCACTTCCATCCAGATCCGGGGGGCACGCCATGACGGTCCCATGGGTCACGGCAAGGGCGAGCACGGCCGACGCGCCGCGGCGGAGGATCAGGTGGGTTGGCATGTCCGAATGGTCTCCGTCAGGGTTCTCAAGCAGCCGCCAAATGCGACCGCCCCCCACGCCGCCGGAGATCGACACCTTAGTCCGAGCTTCGCGCCGATGCAATTGGGGATCCATCACTTCTCCCGCACCGAGCGGAGAGGACGACGAGTTCTCGGATACGATTGGCCCCGGATGAAGGTGAAGACAGGCGTTCGGCCGTTCCCATTTTTTCTGAACCTCGGGTTCGCGCTCTTCTGCCTCGGAGGAGCCATCTGGGGCGCGTACGACTACTGGATCTGGTATCCCGAGATTGAGCGCGCGAATCAGGAGCATCGCGCGGCCGCTGAGGTGCTGACCGAACTCGGCGACGCCGTCAAGGCCCGCGCCCGTGATGCGACTTCCGCGCCGAGCATCGTCGTTCCGGTCACGGTGAGCGAAGAGGATCTCGCTCGCTATCGGGCAGCGCAGGAGACGATCGAGCGCATCGAGCTCAGGTTCAAGGGGCCACCGCGTCAGCTTGCCGCGTGGGATCGACCACTGCAGCTCTGGCTCTGGGTGATCGGGTGCGGTGTGCTCGGCTTCCCCTTCTTCGCGTGGCCGCTCGTGCGCATGATGCGAAGCCGCTGGGAACTCTCCGAGGATGGCACGCTGCGTACGCCGACCGATGTCATTCCCCTGAGCGAAGTCACCGGGATTGACATGAGTCGTTGGTGCGCTCCGACCGGGAGCAAGCGTTCGACCTGGAAGGCCTGGCTTCTCACACGCGATGGTCGTCGCCACGAACTCGACGACCACGACTATCGCGACATGCATCTCATCATCGGCTTCTACGCGCACCACTTCCATCCCGAGTCGTGGACCCCCCAGGCCAAGCGGGTGAAGGCCGAAGGCGACGAAGTTGGCGAAGGTGCCTCATCCGACGAGGTGTCGCTCGAGAAGGCCCACGCGAGCCACGCCGAGGGTGGCGACGGCGGTCATGGTGGCGATGGCGGTGGCGGCAACGGCGACTGATTGGCCACATCGGCCGATCCGCTACCATCCGGGGCCCCATGGCGCGAGTGATCCACGAACCGACGACATCGATCGAGAAACTCGACCGCTGCGCCGATCTTCCACACCGGCCGCGCGTGCTTCTCGGGAAGATGGGGCTCGATGGGCATGATCGCGGTGTGAAGCTCATCGCCAGATTGCTGCGCGACTCAGGCGCCCATGTCATCTACTCGGGGCTCTGGCAGACGCCGCGCTCGCTCGCGCTCGGTGCCCGTGACGAGGACGCTGACTGCATCGCATGCAGCATGATGAGCAATTCGCATCTCGTGCTGGTGCCGAAGCTTGTCGAGGAGTGCGGCAAGGTGGGACGCCCCGACATGGTCATCAATGTCGGCGGCATCATTCCACAGGAGGATGTCCAGGCGCTCCGCAATGCCGGTGTGGCGCGCGTCTATCACACGGGCACTGGCCTGAACGAGATTGTCGACAGCGTGCGGGGCGCGACGCGACCGTACGGCCCCGCCGACTTCGAGCATCCCACGGCGCGCCTCTCCCGCCTGATCTCCCTGGCCCATGCCGGCACGCTGCCGAAGGAAGCGCCGCGCCGACGACCGAAGCAGGTGATCGGCATCACCGGTGCACCCGGCGCGGGTAAGAGCACGCTGGTCGCGTCGATGGCGCGCGAGGCGGTGCGCCGCGGCGATCGGCTCGCCGTCGTGGCCTTCGATCCGATGAGCCCGATCACCTCGGGAGCACTCCTGGGCGATCGCCTTCGCGTCGACTTCAATGCCGTTGATGATGGTGTCTTCTATCGCTCGCTGGCGATTGCCGGCGAGGACTACGCCACCCTCGACGCGATCATCGAGCTGATCGGTGCGGCCGGGTACGAGCGACTCATCGTCGAGACGGTCGGCGCCGGGCAGAACGATGTCGCGATCCGGCGGCATGTCGATCGCTGCGCCGTGGTCGTCGTGCCGGGCATGGGCGACAGCGTGCAGATGGACAAGGCCGGAATTCTCGAGATCGCCGACCTCTTCGTAGTCAACAAGGCGGACTTCGCGGGTGAGTCGAAGCTCGTCCGCGATCTCCTCGACATCGCCGGGGGCCGACCCATTCACGAGACGATCGCCACGCAGGGCAAAGGCGTGGTGGAGTTGCTTGACGCCCTTCTTCCCCCTCTCCGCTCATGACCGCCACCGCCACCGCATCGACCACCGTCACGCTTCCGCGCTCCAGCAATCAGGCCCTCGGCATCAGCCGCTACGCCATCGAGTTCATGGCGCAGGGGCAACCGTCGCCGCGCGTGCTCGAGCGCACCACGCTCTTCCACACCGACGCGGTGCTCTGCGGCCTGTCGGCGGTGGCGCTGGGCACCAACGCGCCGCGGCTTCTGCGCGATGAAGCGCTCGAGTACCCCGATCCGCGCGGCGTGACCTTCTTCGCGTCGTCAACCAAGGTGCGACCCGAGAAGGCGATCGTCGCAAACTCGGCGGCGGTGCGCGAGTGGGACTCCAACGGCACGAACTTTGGATTCAATGCGCCGCTGGGCCACACCGCCGGCGAGTTCGGACACAACGACTTCTACCCGGTGGCCCTGGCGGCCGCGCAGCTCGCGGGCCGCGATGGTGCCTTCGCGCTGCGCGGCATGGTGGCGATTGATGAGATCCGCGGCCGCCTCGCCGAGGTCTTCTCGCTCAAGACCTACAAGATCGATCATGTCGTCCATGGCGCCATCGCGAGCGCCGCGGTGTATGGAGCCATGCTCGGTGCCAGCGCCGAGCAGATCGAGAGCGCGATCGGCATGTTCGTCGCCCATGCCATCCCCTGGCGGGCGATCCGCGCGGGCAAGCAGCTCTCGGATTCGAAGGGGGCCAGTGCGGCGATTTCCACCGAGTTCGCAGTGCTCTGCATGCAGCGGTCCATGCGAGGGTTTCTTGGTCCGCGGGACATCTTCCGAAACCCCGAGAGCATGTTCCGCCAGTTCGTGAAGACTCAGGGCGACTCGCCATTCGACCTGGTGCTCTCGTCCGCCGGCGACGACTTCGCGGTCATGGGCATGCACTTCAAGCTGGGGCTCTATGAGCACCAGAGTGCCGGCGCACTCCAGGGAGTGATCGATCTCATGCGCAAGCATCCCGAGGTGCTTGCCGATTCAACTGCGATTCGGAAGATCACCATCGTCGCCTATGAGCCCGCGTTCGGCATCATCGGTGACCCGGCGAAGCGCGACCCGAAGACTCGGCAGAGCGCCGATCACTCGATGGTCTACATCGTGAGCACCTTGCTCCGGAAGGCGATGGAGGCGGTGCAGCCGGGCGGCGCGGCCGCGCGGCGCTTCCTCGATGCGAACGATGACACCTGGCGCACGCTCATGCTCGCGCCGCACGACTACGACGCTCGCGCGATCAACCACCCGCAGACTCGCGCGCTCATGGAGAAGATCGCCTTCGAGCACGGCGGCCCCGACTACGACCGACGCTACCCCGACGGCATTCCGACCTCGGTCGTCATCGAGACCTCGACGGGCCAGCGCCTGGAGAGCGGGCTCGTGATGTACCCGAGCGGTCATGCCCGGAACACCACGGCCGACCTGAAGGCAATTCTTGCTCACAAGTTCGACCTGCTCGGGCGTCTCGCGATGCGCGATCCCAAGCCGATCATCGATCGCTTCAATCGCCTCGCGTCACTCTCCGCTCAGGAACTGGCGTCGATCCACGACTTCGCGATCGAGGATCACGGTCGCTTCGACTGATCCGGTGCCGCAAGCGACTGTTTCAGTGCCCGCGCTGCCTTCGACCGGTTCTGCGACGCGGGAGTTCTGAAGTTGTCTCAAGGGCTCGATCGCTGAACCGAAGCAAGTCACGATCGGCGCGAAGCAGCGCGCCACTGGTGTCGCGCCTCTTCGCATTGACACGGCCCCGGACCCTTCAATGGTGGTCGCCACGGTCAATCACATTGCGGGCACACCTCGGGCATGAAGCCAGGCTTGGGATTGTCCGTCGGCGTGGCTGGAACACACTCGAAGAGGTCGTCGCACGACTCCGACGCGAGGTCAGGGAGGACTTCGCATGCGACAGAGATGTCGCACACGGTCTCCACGGGGCCCTCGAACTCGGCGTACACGCAGACGCCCGACGGCAGTCCCAACGGCACCGATGGATTCGCGCGCAGTTTGTGAAATGGCTTCATTCCGAGAGGACATTCCGGCAATGGACAGATCCCGTCAGGCGGGAAGAAGTGGTGGAAGCACTCCGCGCCGAGCCTGAATCGAACAGCGCGGTAGATGGGGGTGCCGTCGATCACCTCACACCAGTGCAGAGTGACGAGGTACGAGAGACACACTTCGGGCAGTTGGATTCGAATGACGCCTGCGGTGGCCAGCAATGCCACATCATGGGCGAACTGCACTTCGAACCCGGTTGCCACGAGCGCCTGCGTCAGGATCACCTCGGGCTCACTGGCCGGGCTTTCAACAGCCATTTCGGCCTGCGCAACTGCTGCGGAACAGACGACGAACCACACCATCAGTACGACCAACCCATTGACACAACGACACATGACTGCGACTCCTTGATGAGAGGACTTCAACTCCACGCCCATCCCACCCCTGGGCACACCTGGTTCACCCCCCAGGCCAACTCGTCGGGACCTGCACCCCTGTCTCGAGATCCAGTGCGACCGGCAGACACTCCACTCGCACTTCCGACGGCATCACCGGAGCGAAAGCGCGTTCATGAACCGAGGCCAGCGCTCCCGCGTGATGCACCTTGATCAGGCGCATCAGCACCACTTCGCCCGCAGGGAAAGGCAGCGCCGGATCGCCAATCGCGCGAAGCGGAACGAATGGAACCTCATCGCCGCTGCACGCTCGATCACGCATGGCATGGCGGAAGGCCCGCGACCAGTCCATGTTCACGCGACCTCGCATCATCTGGAGCGCCCCTGGTCGCCCCGGGCGATCGGCCTTCCACCAGAACTCCGCGGTGAAGGTGACGGTCAACACTTGGTTCTCAGCGGCGGGGTCCACCCCGTCGACAAGGACCACGCTGACACGCGTCGAATCCCTGTCAGTCATGCCGCCCTGCGCCAAAGCCCAAGCGAGGTCGAGGCGTGGATCACCCTTGACCACCTCGACCGCTGAACCGGCGACCGCATTGGACGGACGCGCACTCACAGCCGCCGCGCCTGCCCCGATGATCAGGACGAGGAAACCAAGACGCGCCGCGCGATTCATAGCTCCCATGGGACATCCTCCTTGGAGCAATCACGGGAACCCCTGCCATGAGAGGCCGGCTTCGGCATCGCAGTGGCCCCGAGCAGTGCTCCTTCTTCAGTCGTTCAAGTCTGTCTCTCCGCCTCCGTGCCCCGATCTATCGACGCCGACCGTTCGAGCGAGACACGCACCGTTGATTTTCCGCCGATTCTCTGCGAGACGGAGTGCGAAGGACTTCGGATTTCCGCGAGATTGCCGCCGCCCACCCGCACAGACCGAACCGTGGGTGGTGGTTCGGCGGCTCTCATCCCGAAATCACGGCCCACCTCGTTGACCGCGCCGCCGAGTGGTGCCACGATGCCACCCATGGCCGACGCCGTCGCACGCGTGCTGGCGCTCTACCGGCGCGAGGCGAGCGATCCGCCCTTCGAGCGGGTTGTCGAGGTTCTGCGCGCGGAAGGCCTCGTCGATGATGTGCACTCCATCGAGATCGATGCGGAGGTTCGGCGTCTTCTTGGGCGCGAGCGATCCGTGGAGCGATGGCGAAGTTCATTCCGGAGGGGTCCGGACCGTGAGCTCGTGCTCGATGCCGCCGTCACGGCTTCGCTTGGAGATCATCTCGACGATCCAGGCTTTCCTGAGATGGCGCGTCGTGTCGCGGCGCTGGGGCCTGAGTTCGCTGCAGCGGTGGCGCGGTTGCGCCTGGTGCACGCATGGATTCAGGGCGACGAGACAGTCGGTGTATCGGGCACAGCGCATCGACCGTCGGACCCCGATGCGAGGGACGCGCTGGAGGCCCCCTGCTCGTTCGGCCCCCCGTGTGCGGGGCACAATCATCGCTTCGACCTGCGTCGTGAGCTTGGCACAGGTTCGTCGGGACAGGTGTTCGAAGCCATTGATCGACGCTACAGCGATGGCGCCTATCGCCATGTGGTGGTGGTCAAGGTGCTCCCGCCCCACCTTGCGCATCGCGCGGAGCCGGAGTTGCTCCGCGGCAGCCGGGTGCAGCACCCGTCGGTGGTCCGATGGCTTGACTCCGGAGTCGCACCGGATGGACGGGGGTTCGTCGTCTCCGAACTTGTCGCGGGTCGAACCCTCGAGGATCCGGGCGTGCTGTCGGTCCTCGGTCGCCGTGGCGCCGTGGATGTCGTCCGACAGATCGCGCAGGCCGTTGCTGCGGCGCACTCCGCCGGCGTGCTCCACCTCGATGTGAAGCCGGCGAACATTCTCGTCTCTGAATCTGGCGAAGCACGACTGTGTGACTTCGGCGCCGCTCAGCCCACCGACCTCGACGCGGCGTCGATCCAGTCCACGCCGTTCTTCGCATCGCCCGAGGTGCTCGACGGCGCGCCAGCGGGACCGGCCGCTGACATCTACGCGCTCGGCGCCGTCTTGCGATGGTGTGCCGATGGCCTTGATGCCATCGACGCCCCGCCATCGCCGCGCGCCGATGCAGATCGACTGGAGTCCATCTGGCGACGCGCGATGGCGCCCGACCCGGCGTCGCGACCGCCGACCGCTCAAGCACTTACCGATGACCTGTCGGCGTGGCTTGCGCATCGACCGCTCCCGAGCGAAGTCCCCTCAATCGCGGCGTCGCTCCAACTCTCCGTTCGACGCGATCCCGTGACCTGGGTCCTCGGCGCCTCGGCGCTGGTGGCGGTCACACTCGTCGCGTGGCTTTGGATCGACGGACTGATCGAGGAGAGCCGTCGGCGAGCCGACCGCTTGGCCACCGAGGCTCGACAGCTCCGTGCGCAGGCGGCGCTGAGCCAGTATGTCGATTCACTCGGTGATCTTGCGCGGGCCGATGGCCTGAGCACCGCACCGCAAGTGCTGGCGATGCAGTGGCTGGTGGGTGAACGCGGCATTCCCGATTCCGATCTGGCCTCGCGCACCGTCGAGGCGCAGCGGAGCGGTTGGGCGGCCCTGATTGAAAGCGCCACTGCCAGAGGGCGCCGAGACCATCTCGAAGCGAAGCTGGCGGCGGTGAACCTGGCGCTGACCGACTTGGAGCGCGCCTCAGCGGGTCGCGCGCTGGCCCTGATGACCGAGGACCTCCCCTGGTGGCGCGAGCGCTTCGCGGAGGATGATCCGATCCGTCGCTCGACGGAGGCCGTGGCCTATGTCGCCTCGATCCTGGCCGATCTGGCAAGCGCCCGCGCCGATCGAGCCAACACGCTCGCCCGACTCGAAGCGATGGGCGCCGACGCCGCTCCTCGTGACCCTCGGCTCGCTCTCGTCATCAGCAGGACGATCTCCCAGGTGAGGCGCGATTCACCATGACTGGCCCCGGATCGCGAGAGACCGAGGAAGATCTCCTCCGCCGCGCGCAGCAGGGCGATGAGACGGCGCTGGATCACTTGCTTCGCCTCTGGCAGCCGTCGCTCGAAGCCATTGCGCGTTCGCTCCATCGGCGTCACTCGCGTCTCGGCTTCGACACGCACGACCTGGTGGCCACCACCATTCGGCGCCTGCTGCGCATGGGACCGGGCGGTGTCGATGATGCCGCGGGCCGGGCGCTCCTGAAGCGCATTCTCCACCGCGCCTATGTCGACAAGGTGCGCGAGGAGGTGAGCCGTCAACGACGCCAGGCCGAGGCGGCCCGTTCGGCACCACGCCACGACGAGAGACCTGCCCTCACCGACCACGACTCTGCGCCTCCGTCGCTCAAGCCCGATGAGTGGGAGCTGGTGCTGCTCTGGAAGCAGGGACTCTCGTGGAGCCAGATCAGCGATCACCTCGGCGTTCCCGCCGAGACGGCGAGGCGTCGCTGGCATCGACTGATGGCGCGACTCAGGGGGTCGCGCGCAGCTGACCAGGGCGAGGCGGTACGGGAGTCGGGGTCCGCTCGCGAAGCGCATTCAGCAGAACCTGCACCGTCCGATCAAGCTGAGGATCCCGACCCGCCACGCGATCCGGCGGCGTGATGTCCACCTCGATGTCAGGCGCGACTCCGGTGTTCTCAAGATCGAAGCCGCGGAGCGGTTCCCACCAGGCGTACTCGGGCTGACTGGCGGAGCCTCCGTCGATGAAGGGCTTGTCCTGGCGAATGCCGATGACACCGCCCCAGGTGCGCTTGCCGATCAGCGGTCCCAAGTCGCGGATACGGACGCTCTCCGGAAAGATGTCACCGTCACTGCCCGCATGCTGATCGATGATGACGGCGATCGGTCCATCCATGACGCGCTGCGGGTAGGTCTCCGGCGCGCCGTGGCGCGGTAGCGACCACGCGTAGATGCGCCGCGCCAGGCGCTCGATGATCATCTGGCTCACGAAACCGCCGCCATTGCCCCGGACATCAATGACCATTCCCTCCCGGTCGAGCTGGGGATAGAACTGCCGCACAAAGGCCGTCAGGCCCTCGGAGTCCATGTCGGGAAGGTGGATGTACCCCAGTCTTCCATTCGATTCCCTGTGCACACGCAATCGATTGGTCTCGACCCAGGCACGGTACCGGAGGTCGTGATCGTCTTCGAGCGCCTGGACCTCAAGGCGTCGCGTCTTCGCGCCGGTGGCATCGTCGGCAATGGTCAGTGCCACCGGCATCCCGCCACGACCGACCAGTCGCTCGTGGGGATCACGCGCAGGGTCGAGCGGCACACCATCGATTGCAAGGATGACCTCCCCCACGGCCACGCCAAGGTGTGGCGCCGCGAGCGGACTCGGTGGACCGCCCTCCGCCGAGAAGTCGGGAAGGATGCGCGCGATGACCATCGCATCGCCCTGCCGCTCAAGATCCACGCCAAGGAGTCCCACGCTGATCGGCCGCGGCCGCGCGAAGTCATCGCCGCCGGCAATGTAGAGATGGCTCACACCGAGCTCGCCCATCATCTGCCCGATGAGTTCATTGAGCTCGCCACGACTGCCGATGCGCGGCAGAAGAGCCTCGTAGCGCTGGCGCACGGCGTCCCAATCAACACCCCCAAGATCCTCGCGCCAGAAGAAGTCGCGTTGCAGGCGCCATGCTTCATCGAAGATGTGCCGCCACTCGCCGCGGACATCGACCGTCACCCGAACGGCGGAGAGATCGAGCGCTTCCGCGGCCTCGGCGGATGCTGCCTCCCCCCCGGCATGAGCCTCACCCGGGTGGAGCACAACCAGCCTCTCGCCCGCAGCCGCCAGCACCGTGGAGCCATCGCGACTCATGGCGTAGGCGGAGAGATCCGTGATGAGCGGCGTGTCTTCGCCGTCAACGAGCGTCACACGGTGAAGCGCCGCGCCGGGCACGCCCAGTGGCGGCGGCGGCCAGATCTCCTCATTCAATGTCTGAGGCTTGCGCCGCATGTAGAGCAGGCCGCCATGGACCGCTTCGAGCGAGGAGATCTCGCCCGGCTCAATCAGAAGGAGCGCCACTCGATCGGAGAGGCTCGCCGTGAACTCGAACTTCACCGGGGCAGGCGTCGGCTGCTTCCCGGCACCCTTGACGGTCGCCGTCTCCTCGGCGTTGCTGCCATTCTCGGCGTCATCTCCCTGGGGCGGCTTGGCCCACACTTCGAGGTCGAAGCCCGCGGCGGCGGCCATCGCGGGAATGGGCGGAGGTGTGCCCTCCGCCAGGGGCAGCGCGCACACCACCGTCGGATTGAGATTCACGAAGTTGAACTCGAACGCATCGAGAAGCGGATCGATGTGCCGCTTGGAGAGGAAGAAGAGGAACTTCCCCGCTGGATCCCAGCGGGGCTCGAAGTCCATCGTCATGCCGCGACCTACGATGGTGTCGACACTCTGATCAACCGTCGACGCCATGCGGATCTGCGAGAAGCCGGTGCGCCGCGGCTCAACCCAGGCGATCAACTTGCCGTCCGGTGAGAAGCGATAGTCGGTGATCTCGCCCGCGGTCGCGGTCGCCAGCACTCGGCTCACGCCTTGTTGAAGGTCAACGAGATGGAGGCGGAGGCTCTTGTCTGCGAAGGCGACCCAACGACCGTCGAGGCTCACTTCCGGCGCAAAGATCCATTCGCGCACGCCGGTTGGAACTTCGATCTCCTGATCAACGCCATCCGTTGACAAGGTGCGAAGGACCAGCCTCGGGGTTCCATCGCGGTCGCTGACATAGAGAAGTGCTCGGGGCGAGACCCACGCCACGCCGAAGTCCCGCGTCTCACTGCGACGGGGGAACTGCTGCCAGCTCTGCGGCCGACCGGCTGTCGGCGCACCGATGGGGACGAGCAGCACTTCGCCGCGGCTCTCAAGCGCCGCGATGGAGCCATCCGGCGAGAGCGACATCCCCGAGAGCGCCTTGAGCGGCTCGGCCAGCCGTGTCCGCTCATCGAGGCGATCGCCGACGAGCATGACATCAAATCGGCGCACCGCGCCGCTGTCGGCATCGATGATGCCGAGCCGGCACCCCTGACTGAAAACCAGCCGCGTGGAGTTCGGCGCCGAGTCGGCGGCGAGCCGTCGGACATCGAAGGATCCCGCGCCGCTTTCGGCGGCAGGCAGGAGCACGCGCCGCGAACCGCCTTCGCCATCCATCAGGTGAATGGTCGTTGTGCCATCTCGATCGGAGAGGAAGGCGAGTTTCCCCGCGACCCACGAAGGAAAGAGCTCATTGCTTGAGACATCGGTGAGGCGCGTGAACTGGGCGCGATCGGGCCCCGTCACCCAGAGCTCCGGCGCGGTGCCACCCCGGTAGCCGCGCCAGTTCCACGATTCATTGCTCCAGCGAGTGAACGCGAGCCGACCTGTACGAGGATCAATCGACGCCAGCGAGCACTCACCGATCGGTTCTCGCGTGGCGGCACCGCCGGTGACCGGAACCCGGAAGAGCTCCCACATGCCCTGGGGATTCAATCGCTGCGATCGGAAGAGAATCTCCGTGCCGTCAGGCGTCCAGCCGAGCGGAATGTCGCGGCCAGGATGGAAAGTGAGCCGCGTCGGCACGCCCCCGGAGACGGGCATCACATAGACCTCCGGATTGCCGTCGTACTCGCCCACGAAGGCGACCAATGACCCATCGGGACTGATGGTGGGCCAGCGCTCGACTCCAGCGCCGCTCGTCAGGCGCGACGCTTCGAGGACCCCATCTCCGCCGCCGTCACCTGAGACGGGCACGCGCGCCATCCAGAGATCGCCTGCACTCTCGAAGATGACTCGATCGCCCGAGAGCGCTGCGTGGCCGACACAGCCGAGGATGGGCGCCGAACCGACCGGCTCCTGCCCCTGCATCGGCGATGCGCTCGTTGAATCGGTGAAACTCTCAGCGCCTGTGACCATCACCGCGGTGACAAGCAACACGGCGGTCGCTCCTGACTGATGGAGCTGGCGCGATCGACTCCGGTGAAGTGAGAACTTCATGGGCCTTCATCCTTGTGATGGCGAGGGGCAAGATTGGAGGTCAGGGCAGCGCATCGGCGGGGCTCTTGAAGTGCGCCTGCACGGCCTTCACCTCGGAGACCGATCCCATGACGAGCGGGGTGCGCTGATGCAACTGCGTCGGCTGCACCTCCATGGTCCGTTGGGTGCCGGTGGTGCTCACGCCTCCCGCCTGCTCCACCAGGAAACTCATGGGATTGGCCTCATAGAGGAGGCGCAGCTTGCCCGTCGGGTGCTTGCGCGTCGGTGGGTAGAGGAACACGCCGCCGTTGACGAGCGTGCGATGAACATCGGCGACCATGGATCCGATGTACCGCGCGGAATACCCGTTGCCGTGCGCCCACTGGAGGTAGCGCTGGTATCCAGCCGGGAAGCCCTCGCTGTAGGCCTCGTTGATCGAATAGACCCTGTTCGAGTCGGGCATCCGCAGATCACGCTTGACCAGCATGAAGCTTCCGACCGCGGCATCGAGCTCGAACATGTGCACTCCGTAGCCGGTGGTGATGACGAACACCGTGCTCGACCCGTAAAGGACATAGCCCGCCGCCACCTGCCGCATGCCGGGCTGGCAGACCGTTTCGATCGCCCCGGGAATCGTCGGGTCGTTCCGCAGAATCGTGAAGATGGTCCCGACGCCGACGGCGGTGTCGAGGTTGCTCGAGCCATCCAGTGGATCAAAGAGCACGCAGTACTTTCCGCCCTCGTGACCGCGGCGCAGGATCCGCGGATGCTCATCCTCCTCGCTCCCCAGCACGGCGATCGACGGTCGACTGCCGAGGACCCGCATGATCACCTCGTTGGCGATCGCGTCCATCTTGATCTGCTCTTCCCCCTGGATATTGGTGGTGCCGATCGAGCCCACGATCGACTGGAGGCGCACATGCCGCACCTTGTAGGCAATGATCTTGGCCGCGAGGGAGATGGCCGAGACAATCCAACTGAATTCGCCCGACGCGTCCGGGAAGCGAGCCTCCTCTTCGAGGATGAAGGTCTGGAGGCTGGTCAGGTTCTCCCCGACCAGGGCCGGGCTCCCAGTCGATGGTGCGTCGTGCTCCATACGGCTCATGCGGCGGAGGCTATCATCCACCTTGGTTTTGCATCTGCACCACGCATGTGCACCTCTGCACTACATCTCAACCCAAGGAGTTCCTCATGCCCGACGCCGTGATTCTGGCTGCTCGCCGCACCCCCATCGGGAAGTTCGGTGGCGTGATGTCGAAAGTTCCCGCCACGAAGCTCGGCGCTCGCGTCATCAAGGCACTGCTCGATGATCACCCCAATGCCAAGGCGCACATTGACGAGTGCTTCATGGGGAGCGTTCTTCAGGCGGGCCTCGGCCAGAATCCAGCGCGGCAGGCGGGACTTCACGCGGGGCTTCCCGACACGCTGAATGCCACGACGGTCAACAAGGTCTGCGGCAGCGGACTCCAGTCGGTCATGTTCGCGGCCGGTGGTATCCGCGCCGGGCTGAATGAACTCTGCGTGGCGGGCGGCATGGAGAACATGGACCTCGCCCCGCACATGGTGCATGCCCGCGCCGGCATCAAGTTCGGCGCTGGCAAGCTCCTCGATCACATGGAGGCTGACGGTCTGACCTGTCCCTTCGAGAACTGGGGCATGGGCATGGCGGCGGAGCACATCGCCCGTGCACATGGCGTGTCGCGTGAGGATCAGGATCGCTTCTCGGTGCAAAGCCACCATCGAGCGGCGCAGGCGACCAAGGAGGGGTGGTTCAAGTCGGAGATCGTTCCACTCACGGCTGAGGAGATCGGCGGCAAGGTGGGCCTCGATGCGGATGAGGGTTTCAGGGCCGACACCTCGCTCGAGGCGCTGGCCAAGTTGCGACCATCATTCGCCAAGGATGGCACAGTGACCGCGGGCAACGCGAGCCAGATCAGCCAGGGCGCAGCCGCGCTGCTGGTCGCCAGCGAAGCGAAGGCAAAGGCGCTCGGCATTGCCCCGCTCGCCGTGATCGAAGGGTGGAACACCGTTGGTGTTCCCGCGAAGGAGCTCTTCATCGCGCCGAAGATCGGCATCGAGCAGCTCCTTGCGAAGCACAAGCTCACGGTCAAGGACATCGACCTCTTCGAGATCAACGAGGCGTTCGCTGCGCAGGTCCTCGCCGACATCACGCCGCTGGGCATTCCGGAGAGCAAGTTGAACATCGGTGGTGGCGGCATCGCCCTCGGACATCCGATCGGCGCGAGCGGCGCCCGAGTCCTGACGACGCTGGTGCATCACCTGAAACGCACGGGCGGTACGCGAGGCATTGCGAGCCTCTGCCTCGGTGGCGGCAATGCCGTCTCCATGCTGATCCGCGCCGTGTGATCGCCTTCGCAAGGCAAAGGGCCGCCGCACCGCCGGGTCGGCCGGGCGTGCGGCCCTGTACAGTGCGCCTGTGACGAGCAGCGCTCCAGCCATCGAACGCGTGGAGTTCGAAGCCACGCTCGAGGAGGTCATGCAGGTCACCCTCGACGCCGCGCAGCGCCGCCCGACATGGCGGGCGCAGCGACAGCGCGCGCGCACGGCGGTGACCCTGTCAGTGGTCATGGTGTCGATTGCCATCACCGTGACGCTCATGCGGACTCCGCTCGGGCCGAAGATGGCGGCGGCGCTCCTTGTCGCCCCCTTTGCAACCGCCTTCGGCTGGTGGATCTCCCGCCCATTCCTCGATGCCTCGACCCGTCGCTCGCTCCGCAGGATGGTGAAGGAGTACTACCGCGGACTCGACGCGGTCCCCTTCGTCATCGAGGCGCGACACGATGGCGTGCTCGTGCAGTGTCAGGATGTGGAACTCAAGTGCCTATGGACTTCGCTGACCTCGATCGAGGAGCACCCCGAGCGGATCGAACTATGGATGAACGCGGATGTGATCGTCATCCGCACGCGCGGCTTCCCCGACGACGCGGCGCGGCGTCGATTCATCGGCTTCGTCAAGTCGCACGCCCCCCAGGCAGAGCACTTCACCTGAAGCCACGAATCAACCGGCGCCAAAGCCTGTGCCCGCCTTGACCGAACCGCGGTTGTAGACGCGGACATTGATGTCGCGGCACTCCGGGCGACTGGTCGTGATCGTCACGATGCCCCGCTTCCAGCGCCCCTGCTCATCGAACTCGAATCGCTCTGGATGGACGACCGCCGCCTTGTCGACGAGCGCCCAGTCGAGGCTGACATGCGTCTCGACCGTTGGCGTGGTGATCCATGGCTCGAAGACCTCGGGCTCAGCTCGCTCGATCAGGAACTCCTCGCCGTCATGCGCGGTCAGGCGGAGGACCAGTTGCGGCGCCTCGGTGCGGTGCGCCGCTCCGGGCCTTGTGGTGATGGGCGACTGCACATCGTACGCAACATGGAATGATGGCGCCCGTCCGACCTCGGCGTAGATGAAGTCGACGCGCTGCTTGCGCGGGCCGTCGTTGGACCATGGGTCAAGCGTGATGAGGAACTCATGGCTCTCACCGGGATCGAGGCGCAGCGGTGTATCGAGATCGGGCACAGTGCATCCGCACGCCGCGATGACATTGCTCAGGTGATAGGTCCGCTCGCTCGGATTCACCAGCTTGACCTTGAAGGCGATCGGCGGCCCGCACTGCGCGATGACACCGAGGTCGAGCACCTCGGGCTCAGTCCGCACTTCGGCAAAGGAGATACGCGGTGGTGGCTCCACGCGGGGTGCCCGAACGAGCACCCAGATGATGAAGGACGCGGTGCCGACCACGACCAGCGCGACGAAGCCGAGGAAGAATGCGATCACGCGCATGACCGGAGAATCGTCCCCCTTCGCCCGAGATTGTCAAGTGACGACCGGTGAACGGCGTGCTAGCCCATCTTCCGCTCGACGCCCGAGAGCCATCGCACCAGCAACAGAACAGCACCGCCAACCACCGTCGCCAGCACCGCCATGGCCAGAGCCTCGCCAGAGCGCCCCTGCTCGAACTGGTTGAAGATGAAACTGCCGATCGTCTCGGTGCCCGGCGGAAGCAGAAGCACGCTGGCGACCAGATCACGCAGGCAGACGACGAACGCCGTGATCCACCCCGCGAGCAGGCTGCGCCGCAGCAGCGGCAGGGTGATGCGAACGAACGAGCCGAGCCGCGTCGCACCGGCGAGCTCCGCGGCCCGCTCGAGGTTCGCGGGAATGGCGCGAAGCCCCGCGTCGGCAAAGCGCATCGAGTCGCTCATGTAGAGGACCACATACGCAACAAGCAGCATCCAGACGGTGCCGTAGACATCGAGCGGCAGCCACGGCGCATTCCACGCGAGAATGAGAGCCACCGCCATCACCATCTTCGGCAGCACCTTCGGCAACACGCTGATGCGATCGAGCCACTGCGCCGCCGGGCCATGATGTCGCGCCACCGTCCACGCGGTGAATGCCCCCAGCGCCGTGGTGATGGTCGCCGCGAGCGTGCTGAGCCAGAGGCTCGTGATGATCGCGCGGCGACCCGATGACTCAGGTGCAAGCAGCGCCGAATAGTTCGCGAGCGTCAGTCCCAGGCTGGGCTTCTCCCAGTTGCCGACGAGGCTCGCAAGGACCATGGCGGCGAGTGGTCCGATCACGCCGATGAGCAAGACCGGCGCCACACACGCCCACGCGAGCAACTGGCCCGGCCATCGCAATGGCTGCGGCGGTCGCGCCGGCGCAGGACGCGAGCCGAGCGTGCTGCGGGCGAGGATGCGCTGCTGCACCGCCACGGCGAGGAGCGCCGTCACCATGAGAAGCGTCGAGAGGGCGATCGCGAGCGGAAAGTCGATGGGCCAACTCGTCGCGAGGTGGTAGATCTCCGATGGCAGGAGCGGCAGGTTCGCCCGGGGTCCAAGGATCGCGGGCACACCGAAGTTCGAGACGCTTTCGAGGAAGACAAGCAGGCCCGAGTTCAGAATGGCCGGCAGCAGGAGCGGCACGGTCACGCGCCACGCCACCACTCGTCGCGAGGCGCCGAACATCGCTGCCGCATCTTCGAGGCGCGCTGGAATCGCGCGAATCCCCGCTTCGACCGCCATGGTCACCGTGGCGAAGGTCGCGAGCGCCATCACCAGCGTGACTCCGCCGAATCCGAAGTAGAGACCTCGAAGCCAGTCGGGGATCGTCCCGATCAAGCGATCGATCAACCCATTCGGCTGCATCGCGATGGTGCAGGAGAGCGCGAAGACATAGGGCGGGGTCAGGATCGGCACGAGCACCAGCGCCCGGATGATCCACAGGCCCGGCATCGAACAGCGCGCGAGGATCCATCCGAGCGGGATCCCGATGACCCACGCCACGGCCGCCACCGACACGCCCCAGAGCAGCGAGTTGAGCAGCATCTTCGGAATACCCGGCGTGGTGCCGATCCGAAGGAAGGCGTCGAACGCGCCGCTGAGGCGCCCCTCGGGGAGGTCCGGCAGAATGCTCAGCGCGATGAGAAGCAGAGCCGGGTAGACGACCAGTACGCCCATGATGAGGAGCGCCACCACCAGCATCGCGCTCGGTCGCGTGCGGCGCGGCGGGGCCGCCGATGGCTGTGGAGCAGATGCCTCCGCGCTCATGAGATCACCACCAGGCGCTCGACCTCATACTGGAATCGGCGCAGGATCTGGCGCTGCTCCGCGAGCGCCTGATCGAGGTCAATCGGCATGGGTCGGGGAATACCCGCCGCTGCACGCACCGGCGAGAGTGGAATCGAAGGGTCCGCAGGCAGCATGTTGGCCGCCGCAATCATCGCCTGCGCTCGCGGCGAAAGAAGGAACCGCACGAAGCGCTGCGCCGACTCGAGCCGTCGCGTACTTCGCAGAATGCAGATGGGCCTGGTCACGATCGGCGCGCCCGACTCCGGAAAGGAGAGGCGCATCGGATGCCCGGCGGCCACGCGATCACAGACGAGGTAGTCGACGGCGGCGAGAATCGCCTGGCTCTCATTCGTCTCGAGGCTGGTGAGGGCCTCGGAGTTCGCCCCCTTCACTTCGAGAATGGCCTTGCGGCGGGCCGAGATCAGAAGGTCCCACGCGCGGTCGCCGGCCTGGAGCGCCCACTGGATGATGAAGTCGCCGCTCGTGCCCGAGCGCGACGGACTCGGCATCACCACGCGACCTCGTCGCTCATCGGGGCCGATAAAGGAGCCATCAAGAAGAGACGCCCACGACTCAGCACCGCGCGTCCAATCGAGGCGCGTGGCGATGCCGACCGATGCAGCGCCGGTCGCCACGAAGGTGCCATGCGGGTCGACCCACCCGCGACGCTCCTCCGAGTCGGCCCACGCGGGTCGGTCCAAGTCGAGTGCGGCAAGTCGACCCTCGCGCCGCAGCCACTCCGAGGCGAGACCGCTCGCGAGAAGCAGCACATCGGCGCGGGGATTGAGGCGCTCCGCTTCGACCTTCGCCAGAACCTGGCCTGTCGTCGCGGAGAAGAGATCGACGGCGATCGACTCCTCCTCCATGAACGCATTCACGAGTCGAGTGGCCAGCGGTCGTGGGTTCGCGGCGTAGACCACCAGACGATCACCCCCCTGCCGACACCCATGAAGCAGTGCGGCGCCAGACGCGCTGAGGAGCGCCGCCAGCGGTTGCCGCGCGGCGCCTGAGAGAAGCGCGGCGCCGAGCGCCCCACCGGCTCGGCGGAGCGCTTCGCGGCGCGAGAGGCTCCGACGGGAGGCGTTCATCGAGGCGACTCGCTCGGCAGGGTGATGAGGCGAGCGCGCGGCGCCACCGCCACGAGCTCGGCGCCGAGCGCCACCGACTGCGCCCCATACCCGCGGAGCGTGCCAGCCGCTCCGAGGTCCAGCGTGATCTCGTAGCGCTCGCCGAGGTAGATGCACGCCGACACACGCCCGCGCCAGCGCCGCACTTCACCCCCGGAAGAGCTGGCCGCCGCATCGGCCCCCGGGCTCACGAACTGAAGGTCCTCCCGACGCACGGCCAACGGACGGCCGTCGTCAGCCGCGATGACATTGGCCGCTCCGACGAAGCGCGCCACGAACTCCGATGCAGGCGCTCGATAGACCTCCGATGCGGTGGCGCACTGTTCAATCTCGCCATCGCGCATCACCGCCACGCGATCAGCGATGGCCAGCGCTTCCCCCTGGTCATGCGTGACGAACACCGTCGGTGTGCCGAGCTCATGCACCAGGCGCGCGATCTCATCGCGCAGCTCCTCGCGCAGGACCGCATCGAGGGCACTCAGCGGCTCATCGAGCAGCAGCAGTCTGGGCTGCGCGGCAATCGCGCGGGCCATGGCGACGCGCTGCTGCTGTCCGCCGGAGAGCTGCGAGGGATAGCGGTCGGCGAAGCGCTCCATGCGCACGCGCGCCAGCGCTCCCGCGACCCGTTCCCCGCACTCGGCGCTGCCGACGCCTTCGAGCCGGGGCGCGAAGGCGACATTCGCCGCGACGGTCATGTGCGGCCAGAGACTGAAGTCCTGGAAGACCATCGCGAAGCGTCGCTTCCTGAGCGGCACGAATCGGCGCGTGGCGGGATCATCGAGCACCTCGTCGCCGCAGATCACTCGACCATCGTCGACGCGCAACATGCCCGTGATGATGTTGAGCAGCGTGCTCTTGCCGCACCCCGAGGGCCCCAGGAGCGCGAGACATTCACTCGGCGCAAGGGTCGCGTTCACACCGCGCAAGGCAAGGTGATCGCCGAAGCGCTTCACCACGCGCTGGCAGTCGAGGGTGACCGAGGTCTGAACCCTGGCGCTCATGAGTTCGGTGGCGAGTGAGGCGTGCGGCTGATCATGCGCGCGTGTTGACCTGACCACGGGAGCGGTACGCTTCCAACCTCGCGAGGCCCGGCGGTCACCAGGGTGGCGCGCCATGGCAATGACCTTGGGACCATGAAGGACATTCGACTCATGAAGAGCATCATCCGCACTTCGCTCGTTCTGTGTGTGAGCTTCGTGTTCAGTGCGGCGGCTCTCGCCCAGGAGGTGGTGGGAACCTACACCACGCCAGTCGGGGGCGGCCTCTGGCTGGCCCGGGTGAATGGCGAGACCGGCACCATCGAGATGCTTCGGGAGATCGCCCGAGATGCGAAGTGGACCGCGCTTCGCAAGCTCGCCGTGCACCAGGACTCGCAGGGCCACCGGACCATCGGCGTCACCGCGCCGGTGAAAGGCGCTGGCAATCTTCTGTTTGTGACGCTCGACAGGCCGCCGCAGTCGACGGGCGACGCTCCACGCGGCCCCACCGTCATGACTCCGCAGGTCGCGGCGCGAGAGAGCGACAAGGAGCCCGACGAGATCCGCGCGACGCGCGACGGCTTCCTGATCGGCGCCGATGACGGCCTCATGCTGAGTGCGAAGATGCTCGCTGGCGCCTCCGAATGCCCCGATGGCCCCCCATGCCTGGCGCCATGGTCGATGCGCGGGGCTGGAGGCCTGTCACCGTCGGGATCGAAGGCGGAGGACATCTGGGTGCGCCCCGATGGTGCGAGCGCATGGATCACGCTCCAGAAGGACTCGCGCAACGGACAGCATCGGGGCCATCGGCTCATTCGCGTGGCCCTGCCGGACCTGCGCGTGATCTCCGACTTCCAGTTCGATCGCGATCGCGAGGCACACCACCCGCCGAACTCACCGCGTGATCATGGCCCGGGGCCTGAGATCGTCCGCGAAGATGCGACGACGAACACGCTGATTGTCACGCTCGACAACTACGGAACCGTGCTGCTGACCGACCTCGATGCCGCTCTCGAAGGCCGCCTCGAGAACAGCGTGCAGATTTGCACCGCCGCCGACGGATCGGCCGGCAACTCCTATCCCGATCGAGTGGTGATCATCACTCGGCCCGGCGCCTCGCTCGCGGTGGTGGCGAACGCCGGTCCCGAGGGCGGTGTCGCCGTCATCGATCTCAAGGCGCGTCAGCGCGTCGGATTCGTCGCGACCAGACCCGGACTTGAGTCGCTCACCGTGACCCGCGACGGCACCATGGTTGTCGCGGCCGCGGCTGGCAAGGTGAAGGCCCGCAGTGACGAGGGCGCGCAGCGCCGCTTCGAACCGGCTCCCGAACTGGTGATCATCGATCTGAGCGAGCCATCAGAGCCGCGTGTGCACACCGTACAGCGACCGGCTCCGGTGCTCTGGATCTCCCCCATCGCGGGAACGGATCTGCTGCTCCTTCTCGAGCAGGGCAAGGAGAGCGAGCGTGACACGCTCACCGTCGTGCGCCTCGGGCGCAGCGACGACCGGGCACCGATCGCCGATGTGCTCTCCGGGACGGAGGCTCCGGGGCGGCTGGGGAGAAGTGTTCCTCTGCCCCAGCCGCCACAGCAGCCTTGACTTCGAGCGGGCCTCGGGTTCGTGCGCCGCGCTCACGCGACGCCGAGTGACCCGGGGCCGATCACTCAATAGCGATAGTGCTCGTTCTTGTAGGGGCCTTCAACCGCCACTCCGATGTACTCCGCCTGCTCGCGAGAGAGTTCGGTGAGTCGGACGCCGAGCTTCTCAAGGTGGAGTCGCGCCACCTTCTCATCGAGCAGCTTCGGCAGCTTGAAGACCTTGCGGGCGTACTTCTTGGCGTTCTGGAAGAGCTCCACCTGCGCCATCACCTGATTGGTGAAGCTGGTGCTCATGACGAAGCTCGGATGACCCGTGGCGCACCCGAGGTTCAACAGGCGACCCTCGGCGAGCACGATGATCGATCGACCGCTCGGGAAGACCCACTCGTCGACCTGCGGCTTGATGTTGACGCGCTTCACGCCTCGGACCTTGGCGAGCCCGGCGATGTCGATCTCATTGTCGAAGTGACCGATGTTGCCGACGATCGCCTTGTCCTTCATCCGCTTCATGTGATCGGCGGTGATGATGTTGAAGTTGCCGGTGGCGGTCACAAAGATGTCAGCGCTGTCGAGCACATCCTCGAGGCGAACCACTTCGTACCCTTCCATGGCGGCCTGAAGGGCGCAGATCGGGTCGATCTCGGTGATCTTCACGCGGCAGCCCTGTCCGCGAAGGGACTGGGCACAGCCCTTGCCGACATCGCCGTAGCCGCAGACCACCGCGACCTTGCCGGAGAGCATGACATCGGTGGCCCGCATGATGCCGTCCACCAGCGAGTGACGACAGCCGTAGAGGTTGTCGAACTTCGACTTGGTGACCGAGTCATTCACATTGATCGCCGGGAAGAGAAGCTGGCCGAGCTCCTCCATCTGGTAGAGGCGAAGGACACCGGTGGTGGTCTCCTCTGTGACGCCGCGAATCTGCGGCGCGGTGCGGGACCAATAGTTCGCATCGAGCTTCTGGAGCTGCGCGAGCAGGGCGAGCACCACGCCGTACTCCTCGCTGTCCTTGGCGCCCGCGGCGGGAACCTTGCCGGCCTTGTTGAACTGCACGCCCTTGTGCACCAGGAGCGTCGCGTCACCGCCGTCATCGAGGATCATGTTCGGGCCCTCGCCGTTCGGCCAGCGCAGCGCCTGCCAGGTGCACCACCAGTACTCGGGGAGCGTCTCACCCTTCCATGCGAAAACGGGCACGCCCTTCGGGTTCTGCACGGTGCCCTTGGGGCCGACCGCAACCGCGGCCGCGGCGTGATCCTGCGTGCTGAAGATGTTGCAACTGCACCAGCGCACCTCGGCGCCGAGTTCAACCAGCGTCTCGATCAGCACCGCAGTCTGGATGGTCATGTGCAGGCTGCCCGTGATGCGGGCGCCCTTCAGCGGAGACTTGCCGCGATACTCGCGACGGATGGCCATGAGACCGGGCATCTCATGCTCGGCGAGTTCGATCTCCTTGCGACCGAAGCGCACGGTCTCCTCGGAGAGGTCGCGCACCTTGAATGGGGGCGCATCCTGCAAGGAGAGTCCGGTGTCGAGGAAGGGCGCGCTCTCGGCGCCGCCCTTGGAGGCGGGAGACGAGGAGCGGGTCGAGCGATTCGAACGGGTGGCGGTCGGGGGCATGGGCCTTGGGTCCTTCATGGAGGCGGAAAGGAGAGGGTCGATCGGGCATTCATCCGTTCATCCGGATGAACGGGTGCAGTATAGGCCCGCTCCACTGGCCGTCAACGCCCGAGGCCAGTTTCTCAGGGCCCCCAGTCGCCCAGAAGAAGGGCAAGATCGGCCCCGTCGACCGTCCCGTCGCCATTCAGATCCGCACTCCCGGACGCGCCCCACTGGCCCAGCAGGAGTGCCAGGTCCGTGCCATCCACCTGGCCATTGCTGTCAAGGTCGGCGATCCGCCGTTCAAATCGAATGTTGTCGGCCCCTACCGTCCACATCTGGAAGATGAAGAAGAACTCGGGGTTGCCGTAGAAGAAGATGACTCGATCGACCTTGGTGATCAGCGCGTCCCAGTTCGGAACGGGCGCTCCTGGACCAAACTGGATGCCGGTCCAGCCCGCCGGCATGGCGGCACCCGTGACCCAGTACGGAACGGTGAAGTCGTAAGACTTCCAACCTTCCCCGGGCACCGGGATGTTCGGGCCGAGCACGAACGCGCCCCAGTCGTCGTTCAGGTTCGCAGGCGTGTTGTTGTTGCTCATCAGGATCAGCGCCAACGGCCGCCCCGCTGCGGAGAAGTCGACCGCGAAGGTGTTGAGGTCAACACCGAGTCGCTTCATACGGTCAGCGCGGTAGTTGCCGGTGAAGACACTCGCACCATTGGTCCGAAGCTGCGGTGCGAAGGTGTCGAGGCCTGCTGTGTGCAGGTACCACCCGGGATTGCCCCCGCTGTTCGGATAGGTCGGTGGAAGTCCGTAGTTCCACACGCCGACATTGCTCGGTGCCCCGCCGTCGAAGGTCACGACCAGCGATGCTGGAGTTGTCCCTGGCGCCCCGAAGGCGAGCAGAGCCATGGAGGTCAGGCCAAGCGCGAGAAGTGCCCCAGCGCGAAGGGTGCGGCTGCGGGGTGGAGCCGATTCGGGAGAGGGAGAGTTGGGGCAATTCGAGGTGATTGGATGCATGGCCCGATTCTGGCCCCGTTGCCCTCCAAGCACAAGCGAGAAACCCGTGGCATGCCGCCCTAACCGCCCCGAAACGCTCCACGCCCTTCGCCGCGAGCCATCGCCCCCGGGCCACCGGCGGTGCACCGGCTCCCCGCCACGCGGGATTCGCTACCATCGGCGTTTCGGCTCCGCCCCGCCGGTCCCCGCTCCGCACGCTGCGGAACACGACCACCCGGACGCACCGCCGAGAGGCATCATGGAACTGATCAAGGGCATTCCTGTCAGCCCCGGCATCGTCTTCGGCCGGGCCATCCATGTCGGCGAAGCGGAGCGTCATGTTCCGCAACGGACCATTGCGGCGGGCGAAGTCGACAGTGAACTTCGTCGCTTGGACAAGGCGCTCGAAGAAGCCGCCGACGAACTCGGTCAACTCCGCGATCGCACGGAACGCGAACTGGGGGCCGAGCCCGCCAAGATCTTCGGTTTCCATCTGGGGCTTCTGCGCGACCGCGCGTTGCTCGACATCATTCGTGGCCGCATTCGCGATGAGCTCGTCAACGCGGAGCAGGCGGTGGCCGATCAATTCCAGTCGCTCATCAACCAGTTCAGGAAGATGGGCAATGTCGTCTTCGAGCAGAAGGCCAACGATGTCGTTGACCTGGAGCGACGCGTTCTGGGCAAGCTCATGGGCGAAACCAAGAGCCGAATCGCCCAGCTCAAGGAGCCTGCGGTCATCATCGCGCACGAGTTGACGCCGAGCCAGACGGCGGGCCTCGACCGAGCCAAGGTGATCGCGATTGCGACCGATGCAGGCGGTCAGACGGGGCACACTTCGATCGTGGCGCGGGCGCTCGGTCTGCCCGCGGTCGTCGGCTGTCAGGATGCCACCGAGCGGATTGACGATGGCGACCTGGTGCTTGTCGATGGCGATTCGGGCGTGCTCGTCGTCGCCCCCGACGAGGCGATGCTCGCCGAATATCGCACGCGCGCAGAGCGAGGCGCACGCCGACGACGCGTCGTCCAAGAGGAAGCGTCCCTTGATCCAGTGACGCGAGACGGCACACGCATCGCGATGCTCGGCAACATCGAGTTCCCCGAGGAGGTCGAGGCCGTGCTCGCCAACGGTGGCGATGGCGTTGGCCTCTTCCGCACCGAGTTCCTCTACCTCACGCGTTCAGAGCCACCTGACGAGGAAGAGCAGTACCGTGTCTACCGCCGGGCCATCGAATTGCTCGCGGGCCGACCGATCACCATTCGCACGCTCGATCTCGGCGCGGACAAGTACACGCAGGAGGCGATGGAGGAGCCGGAGCGCAACCCATTCCTTGGACTTCGCAGCATCCGCTACTGCCTTGCGGATCAACCGCTCTTCAAGACTCAGCTCCGCGCCATCATGCGGGCCAGCGTGCACGGGCCCGTGAAGATCATGTTCCCGCTGGTCTCGACGCTCATGGAGCTGCGACAAGCCAAGATGATCCTCGCCGATGTCTGCGAGGAGCTCGCCGAGGATGGGCTCACCTTCGATGCAGGGGTCAGGATCGGAATGATGGTGGAGGTCCCCTCCGCGGCGCTCATGGCGCGGGTTTTTGCGTCCGAGAGCGACTTCTTTTCGATCGGAACCAACGATCTCGTTCAATACACGCTCGCGGTCGACCGAGGCAATGAGCGTGTGGCGGGCCTCTATTCCGCCGCCAGCCCGGCCATTCTGCATCTGGTGAAGAATGTCATTCGTGCGGCTCGCCATGAAGGCATCGAGGTCAGCCTCTGCGGCGAGATCGCCGGCGACCCCGAGTTCACCATGTTGCTCGTGGGAATGGGGCTGCGTACACTCTCCATGGTTCCGGCGCAGATTCCGCTCGTGAAACGAGTGGTGCGACAAGTGAACCTGGAACATTGTGAACGACTGGCCCGCAGGGCGGGATCGTTCGACTCGGAGCGCCCGATCCAGACCTTTTTGCGCGACGAGCTGAGACGAATCGACCCGGAGACCTTCGGCGCGTACAACGGCGTTTGAAGCAACCGGACATGGAGCACATGGGCGTCCCGTCGTGGGGCGCCCGATTGAGGACAGACTTGGACCCGCGATTCGCGGGTCGGCCCCGCCAACGGCGTGCGGGCCGGCCGCATCGACGGCGTCCGCAGGGCGGACCGCGTGATGGATCATCGACGAGCGTCAGACGCGCCGGTTGTACGAACACCCTCCCGGGGGTTCGTCGGCTGCGATCGACACCGAGGCGCACCGGGCGCGACGAGGGCTCTACGGCCCGCGTCGGGCGCAGCGCCTCCTTCGTCTTCGTGATTCATCAAGCGACTCCGCCACGAACCGCCGCCCGAGTGCGGCAGAAGGTTGATCGTGGCATTCGAAGAACATGAGCACAAGTGGAACGGGGTGGAGCAGGAACCCGCGCAGGGGGGTGGTGGCGCTGAAGCGCCGGTGACGATCGAGAACGCGCTTCCTCAGCCAATGAACGCTGAGTCAGGCGCGGGGAACGCGAACCGCGGAGCCGCCGCGGGAGCCGCCGCGTCGGCCGACCCGGCCCGTGACGAAGCGCCCGACTCGACTCTCGCGCCGAGCGCCGCCCAGGTCGAAGATGAAGGCGCCTTTGGGCAGATCGAACCCGTGGCCTCGGAGTCGCACTCGGCCGGGATTTTGAATGGCGAGGCGCGCGACGACCTCGCGGCCGACGAGGCGTCGCCCGCCGACGCGCTTCCGATGACCTCGACGAGCGATGTCGAGGCTCCGTCGTTCATGAGTGAGTTGCCCGACAGCTTCTCGAGTTTCGAGCAGCGGGGCGATGGATTCGAGGAGGGCGAAGCCGCGGCGCCAGCCGACGGCGTCGAGGCATCGAAGGCGATCGTCGTCGTGCGCGACTCACCGGAGAAGCGCGAGGCGCGCTCGCCGGACTCGATCATGCTCGTCAACGATGTGCCCGGCGATGAGTGCCGGATCGCGCTCGTTCGAAAGGGCCGTCTGGAGTCATTCTTCGGCGAGCGCCAGGCCTCGGCGACCAGCGTCGGCAACATCTACAAGGGCCGCGTCATCAATGTTGAGCCCGCCATTCAGGCGGCGTTCGTCGACTTCGGTGAGAACCAGAATGGCTTCCTCCATGTGAGCGACCTGCATCCGCGCTACTTCCCCGGGGCGGAGCGCACAGAGGCGGTTGGCCGCAAGATTCCGCGGCGCGATCGGCCGCCGATTCAGGAGGCGCTCAAGCGCGGCCAGGAGATTCTCGTTCAGGTCATCAAGGAAGGCCTCGGCACCAAGGGCCCCACGCTCACGAGCTACCTGAGCATTCCGGGGCGCCTGCTGGTGATGATGCCGGAGATGGACAATGTCGGCGTCTCCCGCAAGGTGGATGACGAGGAACAGCGCCGGCAGATGCGGAAGATCCTCGACTCGCTCAATCTTCCCGAGGGGTTCGGATTCATCCTGCGAACCGCGGGCTTCGATCGAAGCCGCACGGAACTTCAGCGCGACGCCGCATATCTGATGCGCCTCTGGCAGGCCATGGAGAAGCGCATGACGCGAAGTGGCGCGCCGTGCGAGCTCTACACCGAGAGCGATCTGCTCCTTCGCACGATCCGAGATGTCGTCGATGACACGGTCAGCACCATCGTCGTCGACAGCGAGAGCGCGTACGACCGAACCAGTCTCTTTCTCGAAGTGGCGTTCCCGAAGGACCCACCCAAGGTCCGCTTCTACGACCGGCCTTCACCGATCTTCCACGCCTTCGGCATCGAGCCGCAGGCGCGCTCGATCTACTCGCGCGAAGTCCCGCTTCCCAGCGGCGGCGCGCTGGTCTTCGACCAGGCCGAGGCCATGGTCGCCATCGATGTCAACAGCGGACGAAGTCGCTCGGCGCGCGACAGCGAGACGAACGCCTTCAACACCAATCGCGAGGCGGTGGATGAGATCTGCCGCCAGCTTCGATTGCGCGACCTCGGTGGTCTGGTCGTCTGCGATCTCATCGATATGCGCTCGGCGAAGCATCGCCGCGAGATCGAGGAGCGCTTCCGGGAGAACCTCCGGCGCGATCGGGCCAAGACGACGGTGCTCTCGATCAGCGAGTTCGGATTGATCGAGCTCACGCGGCAGCGCATGCGACCGAGCGTGCAGAAAATGCACTTCATGGATTGTCCGCACTGCTCCGGCATCGGACAGGTGCAGATCCCCGACTCGACCGCCGCGCTCGCTCTGCGCGATGTCCAGGCGCTGCTCGGCCATGAGCGCGTGCATCGCGTCGAGATGGTCTGCTCGGTGAAGGTCGCCAGCGTGATCCTCTCCGCGAAGCGGGAGCGCCTCTACGAGATCGAGCGCCGCAGCGGTAAGCGCGTCGATGTGCGCATCAGCGAAGCGCTGCCAGTTGATCGCGTGGATCTCTACGGGTACGACGAACGCGGCGCCGACGTCGAGATTGCGCGCCTGGCGATTCCGAAGGCTCCCGCCCTCGATGCACTCCCTTCGGAGCCCCCTGAGGAGTTCGAGGCGCCGGAAGGTACGGAGGAGGCGGGCGAAGGTGGTGGTCGACGACGGCGCCGACGACGGCGCCCAGCGCCTGCCGATGCCGCGAGTATCGCGCTCGCCGGTGGATTCGATGACCTTCCCGAGGTGAAGGACGATGAACCCAGCGCGATCGACGAGATCCGCACCCGCGAACGCCTCAAGCGCGAGGCCGACGCGGAGAAGGCGGCTCGTCGAGAGGCCGAGCGGGCTGCTCGCTCGGCTGAATCCGAGGACGATGGCGACTCCGACGCGCCAGCGAAGGATGACAGTTCCCGCAGCGCTCGTCGCGACGAGGATGGGACCGGCGGCGAGCGACGCGGCAAGCGTCGTCGTCGTCGCGGTGGTCGCGATCGCCGCGACGAGCCTGCGTCGGCTTCATCAGTTGCGTCAGGTTCACCAGTTTCATCCTCGCCCGCGCCCAGGCCGGCGCCCGAGCCCGTGCCCCCGCCCGACCCTCGCCGCGTCCACCTGCTTGCGAAGGACCTCGGCGTGTCGAGCAAGGATCTGCTCGAACAGTTGCGCCAGCATGCGACCGAGGCGTGGCCGCTCGATGCGAAGAACCACATGTCAGTGCTCCCGTCGGAGTGGGTGGCGCTCGCCATGAAGCTCCACGCGCCGGAGCAGCCCGACGCGGCGCTCACGGGTGCTGATGCGGCGCCGTTTCAGTCGACCGAGGCTGACAGCACTTCGGCTGGGAGTGACACCCATCACGATGGCGAATCGCCCGATGGCGAAGGCGGCGGTCGCAGGAAGCGCCGACGACGCCGCGGTCGGCGCGGTCGCGGTGGCAAGGGCCGTGGCGATGGTGCGCCGGAGGGCTCTTCCTCAGCATCACACGAAGATCGCCCTCGCGAACCGCGCCCAGATGCAAACCGGCCCGCGGCCGCGCAGGGTGAGCGTGGCGACGCACCCGAAGGCGGTGAAGGCGGCAAGCGGAAGCGCCGACGCCGTCGCCGAGGCCGAGGCGGCTCGGCTCAGGGAGAGAACGGGGCCAACGACAGATCCGGCGCAAGTGGCGCCGAAGCGCGCGCCGGCGGTGGCGGCGACGAGCGGACCGAGAGCGGCTCACGATCAGCTTCAAGTGGATCGACAGGCAACTCTCGCCCGTCCGAAGGTTCGCGCGGTGGTGACTCCAAGGCGCCAAGCACTTCAAGTGCAGCCTCGACATCGCCGCCGCCCGCCAAGCCCGCCCCGCGCGGCCTCTACGCTCGAGGCGTGCGCCGCCTCAGTGGTCCCGTGAAGTACGACGATCGCTGAACCGGCCATGCAGCGCACTCCCGCGGAACGACGACTGATCCTTCTCGGTGCGACCGGTTCCATCGGTCGAAGCACCATCGATGTCGTGCGCCATCTCCGCTCGAGCGGAGGGCCTCACTTCAAGGTGGTCGGCCTTGCCGCAGGTCGAAGCGCCGATGCGCTCGCGGAACTCGCCAGGGAGTTTCACGCCGACGCTCCGGCTCTCGCCCTTGCCGATGAGCTGGTAGACCCGAAGTCCCGCGACGCGCTTCTCGCACTCTCCGCAAGCGGCCTCGCGCTGCATGAAGGTCCCGATGCGGCGCTGCGTCTCATCGAGTCTGTCGCGCGTCCCGGCGATTTCGTGATGGCGGCGATGGTGGGCTTCGCCGGATTGGCGCCGACCCTTGCGGCAATTGAGCGAGGCTGCAGCATTGGTCTTGCGAACAAGGAGACGCTGGTGGCCGCAGGCTCACTGGTCACCAGTGCCGCGCGGCGCAAGGGCGTGGCCCTCCTGCCAGTCGACAGCGAACACAGCGCCATCCTCCAGTGCCTGCCCCCGGAGCCCACGCGGGGCATTCGGCGCATCGTCATCACGGCGAGTGGTGGACCCTTCCGAACCTGGAGCGCCGAACGCATCGCGACGGCGCCGATTGAGGCGGCCCTCAAGCATCCAACATGGGCCATGGGATCGAAGATCACCATCGACAGCGCCACCATGATGAACAAGGCGCTCGAAGTGATCGAGGCGCATTGGCTCTTCGGCCTTCCCGCCGATGACATCGAGGTCGTCGTCCATCCCCAGTCGATCGTGCATGGCTTCGTCGAGTTCCAGGATGGCTCGGTGCTCGCGCAGCTCTCGCCGCCGGACATGCGACTGCCCATCCAGATTGCTCTGACGCACCCTGAGAGGCTCCTCGGCAAAACCGAACGACTCCCCTTCCACACGCTGCGCTCACTCGACTTCGAAGCGCCTGATCCCCGCCGCTTCCCCGCCGTGCGGCTCGGTCATCGCGTGATCGAGATGGGAGGAACCGCCGGTGCCATCGTGAATGGGGCGAACGAGGAAGCCGTCGCGGCCTACTTGCGAGGAGCGATCGCCTTCGGTCGCATTTCCGAGCTCGCAGCTGAAGCGCTCGATTCGATTTCGATCGAAACCATGACCTCGCTCGCTGACGCCGAGAGGGCCGATCGCCACGCCCGGGAGTTCGTCCGCGCACGCACGGCTACAGTCTCCCCGACGGAATCTCCCGCATGGACGCCCTGACCACCGGCGGCAATCTGCTGCTCATCATCCTCGGGTTCTGCCTGCTCATCGCGCTGCATGAGCTGGGCCACTTCCTTGCCGCCCGCTGGGCGCGCATTCGCGTGCACGCCTTTGCAATCGGCATGGGGCCCGTGATCTTCGCCTATCGGCCGGGACTGGGTATGCGCCTTGGAAGCACGGAGAAGCTCGCACTGGCGCGCTTCGGGAAGCCCGTGCACCAGATGAGCGACGCTGAACTCGCCGAACATCGGGTGGGCGAAACGGAGTACTCCCTGCGACTCCTGCCCATCGGCGGCTTTGTCGGCATGCTGGGGCAGGATGACATGGACCCCTCGGCTCGCTCCGATGCGCCGCGGAGCTACCAGCGAGCCTCGGTCGGGTCTCGCATGGTGGTGGTCTCCGCCGGAGTCATTGCCAACCTGTTGCTCGCCGTGGTGCTCTTCATCGTGGCGTTCATGGTTGGTGTGCGCTTCGAATCACCGGTCATGGGCATCCTGCCGGAAGAGGGCGCCATGGCGCAGGCGGTCCCGATCGGCGGCGACGCGGCGCAGGGTCGTGGCTTGCGACCGGGCGACCGCGTGCTGTCCATCGACGGCTCCTCGGTGCTGACCTTCGCCGATGTCCGAATCGCCGCCGCGATGAGCAAGCCCGGGCAGTCGCTTGTGGTGGAAGTCGCTCGCCCCGGAGTGGCCGATCCGCTGCGCTACCTCGCGGAACCGCGCGACGATCCGCGCGGGGGCGTGCGCACGCTTAATGTGGCGCCGGCTTTCAATCGAACGATCACCACCGATCCGCGCGTGGCGAGCGATGTCGAGAAGGCGCTTGACTCGACCGGCCTCGGCGCATCGGGTCTTGGCCCGGGGTGGTCGCTCCTGTCGATCAACGACCATCCGGCACAGCTCGGAGATGACCTCGTGCTTGCCGCGCGAGCATCGCATGGCGAGCCGTTGCGGACGCAGTGGCTCTCACCGGGCGGCGAGCGCCAGATCGAAGTCACCATCGAAACGACGCCGGAACTCATCATCGGCCGCGCCGACGAGGGCGCAGGCACCGCGATTCCCACCCGGGACTCACACCTGCTCGGACTCGTGCCTCTTGTTGAGGTCGCGGCGATCGAGAAGGACCATCCGAACGCTGCTCTCCTCAAGCCAGGCGATGTGATCCTTGCCGCAGGCCAGGTCACCGGTCCTTCGGCCCGCTCGCTCGTCGCCACGGTGCGTGAGCGCGGCGCTGGCCTGATGCCGCTGCGCATCCTGCGCGACGGCTCGGTGCTGAATGTCGATGCCACGATCGCGAGCGCCGAGTTCGTCGGCGATCGCCCGCCGCGACTGGGCATCACGCTCGCCTCGGCGCTCGACGCGACCCTCGTCGCCGCAAGCGCGCTCACTGGGGAACCGGCCTCGGACCATGCGATCCTTCCCCTGTCACGCATCGATCGCGTCAACGGAGTGACGGTCACCACCTGGGGCGATGTCCGACGCGAGATCGATCGCGCTCTCCGAAATCAGGCTGAGGGGCGCGGCGCCGTCATCGCCATCGACCTTCTGTCGCCCACGGCCGATGGCGCTCGTCGCTCGCTCGAGTTGACTCTGACACCAGCGCAGGTGTCGGAGGTGCTCGCCCTCGGATGGACCCCCCGCTTCGTTCTGGCGCTCTTTGACCCGCTCGATGAGGTCCTCACCGCCGGAGGCAATCCCATCCGCGCCGTCGGCATGGGCTTCCGCCAGACCTGGCGCTTGGTGCTCTTGACCTATCTCACACTCGATCGACTCTTCCGGGGCACGGTCGCCGTCAAGGAACTGCACGGACCGGTCGGCATCGTGCACATCGGCTCGCGCGTCGCTGACCGCGGGTTCATGTATCTCATCTTCTTCCTCGCGATGATCAGCGTGAATCTCGCGGTGCTGAACTTCCTGCCGCTGCCGATCGTCGACGGCGGCCTCTTCCTCTACCTGGTGTATGAGAAGTTCCGGGGACGCCCGCCCTCGATCGCGTTTCAGAATGCGGCGGCGCTCCTCGGGCTTGCCCTCATCGTCGGTGTCTTTCTCATCGCGTCCTACAACGATGTCATGCGTCTCTTCGGCCGCGGCTGAGAGCGCTCCGGAGTGCTGAACATGGGTGAGTCGAATGATCGTCGTGGAGCTCCGGCGTCACCGGTGACGGTCATCACCGGCGCTGGAAGCGGCATCGGCCGCGCGGCGGCTGAGTTGCTCGCGTCGAAGGGCCATCGGCTCGTGCTGGTGGGGCGCACGGAGTCGAAGCTCCACGACACGCTCGATGTCGTCAAGGACCTCGACGCCGATGCGATGATCGTCGTGGCGGACCTCGCCGACAGCGACCAAGCGGGTCGCGTGGTCGACCAGACCATCGAGCGCTTCGATCGGCTCGACAACCTCGTGAACGCGGCGGGAGTCGCCCCACTTGCTCCCATCGAGCGCACCACCCATGCGGTGCTCGAAGAGGCCTTTCATGTCAACGCCTTCGGTCCTGCGGCGCTGATCGTGAAAGCGTGGCCCATCTTCCGGCGGCAGAAGTCCGGCTGCGTGGTGAATGTCTCGACCATCGGTACAAGCGATCCCTTTCCCGGCTTCTTCGCCTACGCCGCCAGCAAGTCCGCGCTCGACAGCTTCACGCGATCGTGCGCCCGCGAGGGCCGCTCGATCGGCGTCCGCGCCTTCTGTGTGAATCCAGGCGCCGTGGAGACGCCGCTCCTGCGCAAGAACTTCCCCGAGAATCTGCTGCCGCGTGAGAAGGCGCTGCGCCCAGAGGCGGTCGCGAAGGTCATCGCCGAGTGCATCGAAGGCGCGCGGGAGAAGGAACACGGTGTGCCGATCGCGCTGCCCAGCCCGCGGTGATCCAGCGGCGCCGGCCAAACGGCCAATCGGTTGAGTGGTCGAGCGGTCACACCGCTGAATGGTCCGGCCATCCACTGGTCATCGGATCTCGCGATTACTCGCGGCGCCGGGACATGGCACGATCCATGTCGCGCTTCATCTCGCGATCGGCGATCGCCTGGCGCTTGTCGCCATGCTTGCGACCCGCGCCGACGCCGATGAGGAGCTTGGCGCGACCGCCCTTGAAGTAGATGCGGAGCGGCACCAGCGTCACGCCCTTGGTGCGCATGGTGGCGGCGAGTTTGCGGATCTCGCGTGCATGAGCAAGCAGCGGCCGCACCCGAACGGGAGGGTGCTGCCTCGCCGAGCCCGCTGGCGGATACTCGGAAATGTGGACTCCATGCAGTTCAAGGCACGGCGGCTCCTCGCGCGCCATGACCCAACCCTCCGCGAGACTGGCCTTGCCGTCGCGCAGGCTCTTCACCTCGGAGCCCAGCAGCTTCATTCCGACCTCGAGCGTGTCGGAGATCGAGTAGTCATGCCGGGCCTTCCGATTCTCGATCACGGGCTCGCGTGCACCCTCCGACGCCATGCCGCCGATCCTAGCGAAGGATTTCGCTCCGCGAGGAGCAACAGCAGGGCGGCATCGAACTCGGGAAATCTTCGCTGACATGGCCAAGGTCCGCAATTCTCACACCCTGCGCCGATTTCGGCCGCGGCGTCTCCCGGGTTCGAAAGCCGACCTCAAAGGTCCTCAAATCAACACCCCGCACTTGCCAAATGCTCACAAGGGTGGACAATCAACCCAGCGTTCGGTGCGCGGCCCGTCTGCGGGTGGTGCGCCTTCTCTCTCCCCGTTCCCCTCTGAGAAGAGACCCATGCAAAGAAGGTTCCTGTGTAGCGCTGTTGTCCTGCTGGCATGCAGCTCCGTCATGGCGCAGGTGGTGCCTGCCAATCCCACCATCCCGGCGCCAACGGCCGAGGCCCGCAGCCAGTTCCTCCAGCAGAACCCAGCCACCGGGTTCACCGAGATCGGAACCCTCATTGAACGCGTGTGGGGACGGGCGTTCTCAAGCGGGTTGACCCCGATCGACAGTGTGCAGGCCTTCGTCAACACCAGTGCCGGAATCTACGGCGTCACCTCCGATCAGCTCGTGCTCGGCGGACCCTTCGAAGATGGCCGCAGCACCACGCCCATCATGTACGACGAAGCGACCGACCGCTTCATCTTCACAGGCGTGTACTACACGCAGGTCTTCCATGGCGTGCCCGTCTTCCGCGGGCACCTCGTCGGACTCGTGCGCAATGAGCCGGGCTTCCCGATGGTGCTCGCCGGCAGCACGCTCCGCGATGTGAGCTCACTTGAAGGTCAACTCGCGGGACAGGCGCTCGGCGCCATGAACCCCGCCATCTACACCCGGTACGCCCTGAACCAGTTCCGCGCGCCACCGCGCGTCTCTGAGCCCCGCTGGGTCATCTGGGCTGGTATCGACGATGAGACGCCCGAGCCGCGCCTCGCCATCGAGTTCGATGCCGAGGGTGGTTCCCACCTCGATCCCGACAACCACATGCACATGCTCTATGTGGTCGATGCCGCCGACGGCCGCATCCTCTATCAGGAGAGCCTCATCTACTTCGCCGATGTCTCCGGCTCCGTGCGCGCTCAGGTGAGCTCGGGCAACAAGGCTGACATCTGCACTGGCGTGATCGATGTCAGTCTTCCGTACGCAAAGATCACCTCACCCGCCGGCACGCACTTTGCCGATGTGGATGGCAACTTCCTCGTGCCGTGGCCCAGCTCGGGTTCCATCAACCTGACTTCGGCGATCGTCGGCGCGTACTTCGCGGTCAACAGCTCCACCACGGCCAACCTGAGCCTGACAGCCACGGTCCCGAGCGGCGGCTCCATCACCTTCCTTCACAATGGTCTGAACAGCTCCAGCGAAGATCGTGCGCAGGTGAACGCCTATCTGCATGCGAACATCGCCCGCGACCTGATCCTCCGCGCCAATCCGCAGTTCCCGTCGATTGCAACGCAGAGTGAGTTCCCGGTCATCGTGAATATCAGCAACTCGTGCAACGCCTTCTATCAGAACAGCACGATCAACTTCTACCTGGCGGGAGGTGGCTGTCCGAACACGGCGTTCTCGACCGTGGTGCATCACGAGTTCGGCCACAACATGGTCGCCAAGGGCGGCTCCGGCCAAGGCGCGTATGGCGAGGGCATGTCGGATTGCCTTGCAATCCTTGTCACCGACGAGAGCGTGCTCGCCTTTGGCTTCCAGGGCAACTGCAACAGCGGCCTGCGCGATGCCAACAACAACTGTCAGTACCAGACGAGCGGTTGCTCGAGCTGCGGCTCGGCGATTCACGCCTGCGGCCGACTGCTCTCCGGTTGCATCTGGGATCTCCGCAACAACTTCCTCGCGGCGTATCCCGCTGACTATCGCGATCGGATTGCGGTGCTGACGGTGAACTCGGTCCTGCTGCGGGCCGGTCTCTCGAGCATCACGCCGTCGATCACGGTGGACTTCCTGACGCTGAACGATGACAACGCCGACATCACCGATGGCACGCCAGACTATGACTTGATCAACTTGGCCTTCAGCCTGCACAACATGCCTGGCCCGACGCTCGCCCCGATCAAGTTCAGCTTCCCGAGCGGTCTGCCCACCCTGGCGGCACCGAATGGAAGCACATCGATTCCCGTGCAGGTCCAGGCTCTCTCCGGCTCCCCTGTGCCCGGAACGGGCGTGCTCTTCTATCGCTTCGGCAACAGCGGCGCATTCACTTCGGCGCCAATGACCCAGGCCGCGGCGAACCAGTACACGGCGTCCATCCCCGCGGGACCATGCGGCACCACGCTTCAGTACTACTTCTCCGCGCAAGCCGTCGGAGGCGGAGTCGTCACCAGTCCTGGCGCGGCGCCTTCGGCGTTCTACTCGGCGCCGGTCGCCTTCACCCAGAGTGTCATCTGGGACGATGACTTCGAGAGCGACAAGGGATGGACCTATGGCGTCGCGGGAGACACGGCCACGAGCGGCTTCTGGGAGCGAGGCAATCCGATCGGAACGACGGCCCAGCCCAACGGCGGCCATCAGCCTGAAGTCTCCGGTCCCAACTGCGCCTTCACCGGTCAGCACCCCGGCGGCGGCGCAGGTGCAAACGATGTCGACAACGGCATCACGACGCTCATCTCGCCCGTCTTTGGAACCGGCGGCGCCGACGACATCTACTTCACCGCGTTCGTCTGGTACAGCAATGACAAGGGCGCGAACCCCGGCGTCGATGTCATGCCAGTGCATGTCTCGAACAATGGCGGCGCCACATGGACGCTGATCACGAACATCAACAACAGCACGACCTCGTGGGTGCCGTACTCCTGGCGCTTGGCTGACTATGTGCCGCTGACTGAGAACATGCGGGTGCGCTTCCGTGCCCAGGATCTCGGTGCTCAGGCGCTGGTTGAAGCTGCCGTCGACACCGTCGCCATTGTTGGCTACGGATGCACGCCGGTGGTGCCTGGTGACCTGAACGGCGACGGCGTGGTCAATGGTGCCGACATCGCGCTCCTCCTCGGCAACTGGGGCGGATCCGGCACTGGCGACCTGAACGGCGACGGGACGGTCGACGGATCGGATCTGGCGATTCTGCTGGGCAACTGGAGCTGATCGCCACGCTCACTTCTGTTCGTCTGCATGCGGCGGCCGTTCGGGCTACACACCCGGGCGGCCGCCGCTATACTTTCGCCCTTCTCCGCATTGCCCAGGTGGCGGAACTGGCAGACGCGCCAGCTTGAGGTGCTGGTGGGAGCAATCCCTTGGAGGTTCGAGTCCTCTTCTGGGCATTCAGACGAGTGGCACGGTCGTGAGCAGCAGCCGCAGCGACGCCGCAACGCTTCGCATCAACGAGATCTTCCATTCCATTCAGGGGGAGAGCTCGTGGATGGGCGTGCCATGCGTCTTCATTCGCCTCGCAGGCTGCCCGCTGCGCTGCCGCTATTGCGACACGGAGTACGCCTTTCGCGAAGGGCGATCGAGGGACATCTCGGAGATCGTGCGCGAGGTGGTCGACATCGGTTGTCCGTTGATCGAGATCACCGGTGGCGAACCGCTGGCCCAGTCGGGAGTCTTTTCGCTCATCACCGCGCTCGCCGATGCGGGATGCACCGTGCTCATCGAGACCTCCGGAGCCGTGGACATCTCACCGTGCGATCCTCGCTCCATCCGGATTCTCGATCTGAAGACTCCCGGCAGCGGCGAGAGTCACCGAAATCTCTGGAGCAATCTCGACCACCTCCGCGAGCGCGACGAGATCAAGTTCGTCATCACGGATCGCGGCGACTATGAGTGGGCCCGCCGCGTGATGACCGAACATCGACTCGTCGAACGCTGCCGCTGCGTGCTCATGAGTCCCGTCTTCGAGCAGGCGAAGGGACTTGAGATCGCCGGGGCGAAGGGGCTCGAACCGCGGCAGCTTGCCGAGTGGATTCTCGCGGATCGACTCCCCGTGCGAATGCAGCTTCAGTTGCACAAGTTCATCTGGGCCCCCGCGACCCGCGGCGTTTAGGCGACGCCGGAGCCCGCGATCGATCACTGCGACCGAATCCGGATGGGCGCGGATACTCGGGTCCGCGGGGACCAAAGGGCCCGCGCGGCGCCGGAGCACTCCGTGAAGAGCCCGGGCCGCCCTTGGCTGACTTGGTTCGAGGGCCCACTCCGCGGAAGTCGCGTGATTGGCGCGGCACGCCGATGTCGCCTGGCATGTGCGGCGCACGGGACGCGCCAGGCTCGCGCGTCGCTCTTGACGCGCGGGGTCCATGCGACCTGCCTGGCCCTCGTGGCGCGCCCGGCTCATGCGACGCCTTCGGCTGGCGCGGTGTGCCTCGCTCATGCGACGCCTTGGAGGCTCGGTGCTCTCGACGCTGCGCTCGCTCCAATCGCTCCGCCGGTGACATGAACGCCTCGGCGCGCAGGGCCTCGACCTCACTGTGGGTGAGATCGCGCCACTCGCCGATCGCCAGCGCCCGCAGACGAAGCGGCCCCATCTGCACGCGGCGCAGCTTCTTCACCGGGTGCCCCAGCCGCAGCATCATGCGGCGAATCTGGCGATTGCGACCTTCGCCCAGTTCCATGAGCAGTTGCGTCCGATCGCGGTCCCGCTTCACGATGGCCAGGCTCGATCGCTCCGTGCGCGAGCCCGGGGCGCCGCGACGAGCCGGCAGGTAGATGCCCGCTTCGAGCTTGGCGAGATCGGCTTCGCCGACGGCGCCGCCGACCGTGACCTCGTAGATCTTGTGAATCTCGTAGCGCGGATGCGTGAGTCGATTCGCCAGTTCGCCGTCATTCGTGAGCAGCAGGAGACCGCTCGAGTCGATGTCGAGCCGCCCCACGGGATAGAGCCTCGCCTTGCTCGGATGGTCGATGAGATCGATCGCGCGACGACGCCCTTCGGGATCGGAGTTGGTCGAGACGATGCCCTTGGGCTTGTAGAGCATCACATAGACATGACGCTCGGGTCGCGACAGCAGGCGACCTTCGACTTCGATGCGATCTCGCGCGGGATCGACCCACGCAGGCAACGCTTCGACCACTTCGCCGTTGACTCGCACTGCGCCCTGCTCGATGAGCGCTTCGCAGTGGCGCCTGCTGCCCACGCCTGCATCGGCCATCACGCGCTGAAGGCGCGGGCCTCGGGACTCGTCGGCAAAGGAGTGGGATGGCGTTCGGCCCTTGCGTGGCATGGAGGGATCCTACGGGGTGCGACCTGCCGCGCGTGGCCGCGCCATGCCATTGCCGCCGGGGAGCAACGCCATGCCATCGTGAACGGGCCACCGCGCCGCATAGGAGTGCTCAGGCGCAGTGCCAGCGTCACTCGATCACCGCTGTTCCCGCAGACTCCCACCCAGCGCCGGATCCTTCGTATCTGGGTCCACCGGCGTCGCCCGACCACCGTTGTTCCCGCAGACTCCCGCCAGAGCCGTATCGTGCATGCCAGGGTCCACCGGCGTCACCCGACCACGGTTGTTCCCACCGACGCCCGGCGGTGAATGGACGGCCGCATCGAGGCATGCCACCATGCGCCCATGCCCCTTCGAACGCCGCCCCTCGATCGCGCCAGAGGACACTCAGCATCAGCCATCGCTCGACCAAGGCCGTCCGCGGCGATGCACGATCGGCGCGGCGACTCCATGAGCGCTCTTGCTCGGGGCGTCGTAGTCATCGCAGGTGCGTCTCTCGCGGCTTCACTCTCGTGTGGAAATGGCGCAACGACCAGCGCCAGCACTGCGGACATCGCCGATGTGCAACAGGAGCCATTGCTTCAACCGCGGAATCCCACCCACTCACTCGGAGCGGCGGTCGTCATCCATGATCTGGCGGAACCGCTGCAACGCATCGAGGCGCAGATCGCGGGAGCCGCAGCGAAGGTCCCGAGCGACCGCATTCTTCCTCTGGTTCGCTCGCTCCTTGATGAGCCGTGGGCGCTGCCCGAAGTTGCCGCCGCACTGGTCCAGTCGACGCAGCACCCTCGCGCCGGACTCGCGGTCGCCTCATTCGCAGCCATGGCGCTGGGCGCCGACGCGCCGGCACCCGAGGGAACCGGGCGACAGCCCATTGATCGCGGATGGGCGGGCATCCAGGCGCTCCAGTACTTCCTTGGCGCAGGCGATCTTCGGGTTCAGGAGGCGCTCGAACCCATCCTCCGCGCTGCCTCACAGGAGTACGGCGTGCCGATGCCAACCGCCGACGAGGTCAACGCCATGACCGAAGAAGAAGTGATGCAGTTCCGCGAAGCATGGGAGGCGCTTCGGCGCCGCTTCGCCCATGATGCCCTTCGCTTCCTGTCCGTCATCGAACAGACACCCATGCCCCAGGGTGAAGATCTCGAACTGGCCAAGCGAATGGCGGCCTTCGCAACACTCATGGACCGATCGCGCATCGCCTCATCGGTAGCGCTGGCCGACCTTGAGTTCGACTTCTCGATCGACTGGAGCAAGGAGAAGCCGGGCGAACTGCCGGAGGAACTCTCCGGCGCCGTCGAGGGGGAGATCCTGAAGGTGCTGAAGTTCGAGCCCTTCGGTTGGCTGGTGGTGGGCGGAACGGGATCGAACACCTACGACATGAGTCGCATTGCTGGAGTCTTCGATCCAGGCGGTGACGACCGTTACGAGTGGCATGACACCGTTGTCGGCTCGCGCGTGATCATCGATCTTGAGGGCAACGACACCTATGTCTCGACAGGTCCCGTGGGGCCCGCAGGCGCGGTACTCGGCTTCAGCTTGATCCGGGACCTGAAGGGCAACGACCGCTACGAAGGTCTCACACTCTCTTCAGGCGCAGCGCTCTTCGGCGCTGGTGTGCTGATTGACGATGAGGGCGACGATGTTCACATCGCCCACGCGTTCTCGCAGGGCGCCGCGTGTTTCGGCGTGGGCATCCTTCTGGATCACGCGGGCTCGGACCGCTACCACGGCGTCGTCCTCTGCCAGGGAGTTGGCGGGCCGATGGCGGCCGGTGCGCTGATCGACCGCTCGGGTCACGATCTCTACAGCGTCAGCGGTGCGCCAAGCGCCTATGGAACTCCGGCAACCTTCAGGGCCTTCAGCCAGGGCGTCGGCTACGGCGTGCGCCGCGATCTCCCCGGCGGCATCGGAGTGCTCGTCGATGACTCGGGTGATGATCGCTACCAAGCCGGAGAGTTCGCGCAGGGCGGTGGCTACTTCTTCGCGCTCGGCATCCTCGCGGATCGCGCCGGCCGTGATCTCTATCACGGTGATCGCTACGCCCAGGGATTCGCGGCGCATCAGGCGTTCGGCATCCTGCTCGACTTCGCGGGTGATGATGTCTATTGGAGTCGGACGGCCGCAGGGCAGGGCGCCGCGTGGGATGAGTCGGTCGCCATGCTCATCGACTTCGATGGCAATGACACCTACCGCGCCGATGGACTCTCGCAAGGCGCCGCAGCTCAGAACGCCATCGCCGCCCTCGTCGATCTCGGCGGGCAGGATGTCTTCCATGCAGTCGGGCGCGATGTGCAGGGCGCGGGCGGCTCCGCCGACTATCACTTCGCGCAGTGCCAGTGCTTCAACCTCGGCGTCCTCCTGAAGCGCGGCGGAAGCGCCCGATATTCAAGCATGAAGCCCACCGGCACCGTCACGCTGACGGCGGAAGTCAAGCCCGACGAACCACGCGCGAGCTACGCCTATGGCGTGCTGATTGATGAATCGACGAATGCACCCGACGCCGCGGGTCGATAGATCTCGGTGGAGCGCGGCACCCTCATGCCGCCTCCGATCGGCTCGCCTCGACCTCACTGGACACAGGGCGATCCGGTGACTCACGCTCACCCGCGCCTCTCCTAGACTCTGCACCAGATGAGCGAATCGCCCCTCTTGTCGCGATCCCTGCCGACGCCGATCAAGGAAGGGATCCGGCTGTATGAGCGCATCCGCGATGACCGACTTCCGCAGATGGCCGCGTCCCTCGCCTATCGATCGCTGGTCGGCCTTGTTCCGGTGCTGGTGGTCGCTACCGTTGCCGCACGAAGCCTCATGGCCGATCGCTTCCCGGAGTTCGTGGGAGAGATCATCAGCGCCCTCGGACTCCAGGGCATCGAGGTGATGAGTGACGGCAAGGCGGTCGCCCTCGATACCTGGGTCCGATCGCTGGTCGCGCAGGCGAGCGGGGTCAATCTCTCCACACTGAGCTGGATCAGCGTGGTCATCGTGCTGGCCACGGCGATCTGGCTGGTTGCGGGAATCGAGGACTCGCTCAATCAGATCGCCCACTCGCGCAGCACGCGAACTTGGTCGCGGCGGATCATCCTCTACTGGTTCCTGCTGACGGCGGGACCGGTCATTCTGGCCGTGGTGCCCTTCGCCTCGGGCAAGCTGGCCGGTGTCGCCGACGCGCTTCCACAGTGGGAGTGGCTGCTCTCCCTCGCGAAGCTCTCCATGAGCGTGGGGCTCACATGGCTGCTGCTCTGGGTCATCTACACCGTCGTGCCGACGACTGAACTCAAGATCCGCGACCTCATGCTCGGGGCGCTCGCGGCAGCGGTCCTCATCGAGCTCGGGCGCCGGTTCCTTGGGCTGTACCTCGTCCACCTTGTTGGCGGCAAGGCGGGCGTCTACAGCTCTCTCGGCGTCGCCCCCATCTTCATGCTCTGGCTCTACTTCATGTGGATGTTCGTGCTGCTGGGGGTCTCGCTCGCGTCGCATGTGGACGATCGTCGTCGCGCCTACACCAGGCTTCGCGCCATGCAGGCTCCACATGGCTGAGCGGGCCGCACGCTGATTCGAAGAGGGCGATGCGTCCCTTCGGCGACGCGGGCATCGTGCCCTCGCGAACCGATGACATGAGTTCCACGAGGCCCTGGCGTTGCTCACGATAGAGCCAGGTCACCAGGCTCCACGACTGCGCATACCAGTCGAGTGACGCCCTGGTTCCCGGCGTGGGACGACCCGTCATGCCGACCAGCGCCCCCAGGGGCATCGCGGCACCTTCCTCCAGGGCCCGCTCCAGGCGTTCACGCCGCGCGGCCACATCGACATCAGGACCGAAGTCACCAATGGCGCGCTCGGTCTCAAATGCACAGGCGAACCCCTCGCCCAGCCATGCAGGACATCCGGAGTGCGCCGGAAGAACGCCGCGCTCGTGCAGAAGCTGGTGGGCGGCTTCATGACTGATCAGGCGAGCGGCCCGAAGGCGCGTTTCGTCGATGGCCTCGGCCACCATCGCCTTGGACTGCGCCGCAGAGCTGGCGCCGTGCGCTCGGCGGCCACCACGATCCGAGCGGCGGACGACGCGAACCTCGGGGTCCTGCTCGAGCCGACGGACCAACTCGAGGAACTCCTGCGTCGGTGCCAGTGCAACAAAGGCCGAGTAGCGTTCGCGCGGTGCGTAGTGACCGAGCGCGGATCCATCGCCATGGGCCGCCTCGGCGCGAGCAAACGCGCGGTACTGGTCGAAGCTCCGAAAGAGAACACCGAGGTGGCGTGCTCCGGGATCGCGCGGTTCGAAATCCAACTCGCGACTCACTCGAGTCACCTGGCGCTCCGATGCTTCAAGCAGCTCAAGCGCCGCCCGGACAGGCGGATCGTCGCAATCGCTCAGCAGCACCCATGTGTCTCGCCGCGACGCCTGGAATGTCGGCAGCCGAGCATGGAGGAGGTCGAGCTCCCTCGGATCCCTGGGAGCGGTCGACTCAGCCAGAATCCCCTCCGCCGCGGGGGGCGGCGTGCCGTCTGCCGCGCGCAGGCCGTCCGGGGGCGAACCGCGCACGGATCGTGACAGCCACCACGACGCGGCGAGCGCGACACCGGACTGGATGAATGTGCGTCGCGAGACTTCCACGAATGGACCTTCCTGCCGTCAACCGGCGAGAGTAAGCTTCCCATCGGACAGGCACCTGCGAAGGTTCAACCCGAGTGCACACGGGGTGCACCTCCGGACGATTGACATGGGTGTCATGACCGGCGCCGATGGAATCATCGAGATGAGCGCACCGCCTTCCGCCACCACGCCAAGCCGGGCTCCGGTCGTCATTGAGACCAGAAACGGTCACTTGATCGCCACGCTCACTTCGCGCGTGCCCTCGGCGACCGAGGTGCAGGCGGCGCAGCAGGCCATCGTGGCGGCACTCTCGGGCTTCGAGGGCAAGGGTCGCTGCTATGTTCTCGACCTCTCGCAGATCGCGGCGCTCTCGAGCCTCGGCATCGGCCTCTGCCTCGATACGCGCCACCGCGCCGTGGAACGCGGCCTTCGCCCGATCCTGGTGGGCCTTCAGCCACCGATGCTCAATCTGCTCCGGACGATGAAGGTCGATCGCCTCTTCACCATCTTTCACGACGAGTCCGAACTCTCGCGTATGCTTTCCGCCTGAGCCGTTGCGAGTCGGCCCAAGATCGACTTCGACGGCTGATCGCCTCTGCTCTGGAACTTCGCGCATGACGAAGCTCACCACTTCACGATCCGCCCCTCGCCGAACCCGCGCCAGTGGGCGTGGCATCTCGGCGCCGATCCTGCGCTTCGCGGTGGTGCTCTCTGCGGGACTCCTTCTCGGCGGCTGCTATGAGCATGTGACCCGTGCGGGCATCACCTCCACCGAGGTGAAGCAGAAGTACGAGCCCAGCGTCGAAGAGGAAGGACCGAGCTGGATCAACGAGTTCATGTGGGGCGAGCCCCCCAAGGGCGAGGATCCCGTCCGGTATTACCGTCGGAAGAACTCCTTCGGAATCCAGCAGTAGCGCCCCTCCGAGGTTGCTGCCCCCCGCCTTCGCCCTCGAGCCGCGGTGAAACGCCCGCGGACTCCCGGGCGAATGAACTTCCCGACGAGTCCCCTCGCCTGCTACCGTTTCCATCCCATGGGCATCGAAGCCGCCTTCCCCGTCGACAGCATCCTCACCACGCAGTTCCAGCGGCTGGTCAACTGGTCGCGGCGCTCGAGCGTCTGGCCGATGCCTTTCGCCACGGCGTGCTGCGGTATCGAGTTGATGGCGACGGCATGCAGTCGCTTCGACCTCGCTCGCTTCGGCGCGGAAGTGATGCGCTTCAGCCCTCGGCAGGCCGACCTGATGATCGTCGCGGGCCGCGTCTCGGTGAAGATGCTGCCCGTGCTTCAGCGCATCTACATGCAGATGACCGAGCCCAAGTGGGTCATCTCGATGGGCGCGTGTGCATCGACCGGCGGAGTGTTTGATACCTACGCCGTCGTGCAGGGCGTCGATCAGTTCATTCCGGTGGATGTCTATGTGCCGGGATGCCCGCCGCGACCGGAGATGCTCATCGAGGGCATCATGGCGATCCAGCGGATCATCGACAACGATCAGATTCCCCGTGATCCGACGGGCAAGCGCGTACCGCTCCAGATCGCGCTCCAGCCGAACTACGAGGTCAGGCCGCAGCCCGTCACGGTTGGCATGACCTGACGCGCGGCCGCGTGCGCTTCACATCACCCCACGCTCGCAGGCACCGCCAGATCGCGGCGTCAGGTATGCGTCATCAAGGTCCTGATGAACGCCGGAACGGTCTCGCTCGCAGGCCCCGTGATTGAGCGATCGAAGTGGACGCTGATCTGCGTTCGCGTGAGATTGAACTCCACGCAGAGCGTGCCGCGCGCCTTGGCTTCCTGCACGAATCCAGCGGCGGGCCAGACGGCGCCTGCCGTGCCGATGCAGAGGAAGAGCGCGGGATCGGCGAGCGCCGCAGCAATGCGCTCGTGTTCCATGATCGCCTCGCCGAACCAGACGATGTGAGGTCGGAGCACACCGATCGCTCCGCTCCGCGGACAGGGTGTCTCCGGCCAGCACTCTCCCGTCCACTCGAAGACCTCGCCGGTCCGATCGTTGCGAACCTTTGTGAGTTCGCCGTGCATGTGAATGACCTCGGGTGAGCCACCGCGCTCGTGGAGGTTGTCGACATTCTGCGTGATGAGGTGGACTGGCGCGGGCCAGTCGCGCGCGAGCTCGCCCAGTGCCCGATGCGCCGCGTTGGGCTGAATCGAGGGGTCGCCGAGGCGCGCCCGTCGCTGGTTGTAGAAGGTGTGTACCAGTCGCGGATCTCGCGCGTACGCCTCGGGCGTGGCCACATCCTCGACGCGATGACCCTCCCAGAGTCCGTCGGCGCCTCGAAAGGTGGCGAGGCCGCTCTCGGCTGAAATCCCCGCGCCGGTCAGGATCGTGATCGGTCTGGGCTGCCGGGTGAGATGCTCGAGGTCGAGGCCGCTCATGATCCTCCCGACGCACGCGATGAACGAGACGATGGCGACGATCTCGGGGACATTGGTCGCCACCGTGCCGATCCGGCGAAAGAATACCTCTGCAGCGACCCGGTTCCCAGTCGTGGCGCGGGGCTCGACATCACCGCAGCGTGCCGACGAACTCGGCAAGACGCTCACACCCGCGATCGATGTCACTCTCACTGCACGCGAAGCTGAGTCGCACATGCGTTCGGGCGCACTCGCCGAAGTCCTCTCCCGCCACGACCGCAACATGGGCCTCTTCAAGCACCGCGTCTGCGAACGCCTGCGCCGAATCGATCCGGCGCCCGCCGCGAGAAGTCATGCCGATGCAACGGGCGATGTCGGGGAACGCGTAGAACGCGCCGTCCGGCGCCACCGTCCGCAGCCGCTCGATTCGTGAGAGGCCCTCGTGCATCCGCTTCGCCCGCGCTGCAAAGGAACGCCGCATTCGTTCGACGCCTTCGCCACCATTCGTCACCGCCTCGATGATCGCCGCCATGAATGATGCCGGAACGGAGTTTGTCATCTGGCCCTGGAGCTTGATGAGCTCCTTCATGAAGCATCCACCATCGCCCGGCGCCACGATGCAGCCCAGGCGCCAGCCGGTCATGGCATAGGCCTTGCTCATGCCGTTCACCGTGATGGTGCGCTCGGCAATGCGCGGATCGGAGCCGGGCGACCAATGCGAGATGCCGGGAGACACTTCGGGATAGATGAGCTTCTCGTAGATCTCATCGGAGATGAGCGTGACGCGCGGGTGCCGCGAGAGCACCTCGACCAGCGCCCGCAGGTCGGCCGGAGGCAGCACCGTGCCACAGGGATTCGAGGGCGAATTGAGAATGAGCCCCACTGATCGCGGCGTGATGGCTCGCTCGATCGCGGCTGGGTCGAGTCGGAATCCTGACTCGACTGAGCGCGGAACTTCCACGCAGCGGGCGCCGGCCAGTTCAGCAATGGGCCGGTAGCTGACCCACGCAGGTGTGGGCAGGATGATCTCATCACCCGCGCCAGCCTCGACCAGCGTCTGGAGAATCATGTACACGGCGTGCTTCGCGCCGGCGCAGACGGTCACATGTTCGGGCTTGCATGCGATGCCGTTCTCGCGCGCGAACTTTCCCGCGAGAACTTCGCGCACTGCCATGTCACCCGGAGTCGGCGCGTACTTCGTCCGCCCCTGATCGAGCGCCTTCTTCGCCGCCTCGCGAATGCTCTCGGGTGTCACGAAATCGGGTTCGCCCACGGAGAGGTTCACCACATCGATCCCCCGCGCCTTCATCGCAGCGGCCTTCGCGCCCGTGGCAAGCGTGGCCGACTCCTTCATCTGGGCGATACGCGAAGAGATCTGCATGCGCCGCTCAAGATACCGGGTGGAAGGGTTTGAGTGGCCCCGTTCGCATGCATGCGAGGCGCCGAGGCATCGGCATCAGTGGCCCCGTTCGCATGCATGCGAGGCGTCGAGGCATCGGCATCAGTGGCCCTCTTCGCCTCAGACACTCGAAGGGCACGCGGCTCTCGGAATCGCCGCGAGCCCTTCTCAACTCGGCGAGAGAGGGCCACTGAAGCCGATGCGATCAGTCAGTCCGGAGATGCGCGGAGAATGCTTCTCATGGCCTTTCCTCGCGCGAGCTCATCGATGAGTTTGTCGAGAAGGCGAATCTTCCGCATCAGCGGGTCCTTCACCTCTTCAACCCGTACCCCGCACACGACCCCCGTGATCGATGCGCTGCAAGGGTTGATTTCCGGCGCCTCAGCAAAGAACTCCGCGATGGTTACATCACTCGTGATCTGCTTCTCGAGCTGCTTCTCGTTGTACCCCGTGAGCCAGCAAATGACCTGGTCCACTTCGCCTCGGGCTCGCCCCTTTCGCTCCGCCTTCTGCACATAGAGCGGATAGAGCTTGGCGAAGGACATGCCGAAGATGCGCTGCTCCTGCTTGGTGACCATGGAACCTTCAAGCGTACATCCAACACCTCCATCCCTCGCCTCAACTCCTCATTGCTCATCGTCCCACCAGGGTCGGCATCGGTGGCCCTCTCTCGCCGAGTTGAGGGCGGTAGGGCGACAACTCCGAGAGCCGCCCCGCCGCCCGAGTGTCTGAGGCGAAGAGGGCCACCGATGCCGACCACTCCACGCCCGGCATGGCGGCGACCTGTCGCGCCGCCGATACCGACCATGCACACGCGTGCGGCGAAGCAACCTCGTACACTCGTGGCATGCACTTCGACGCACACCAACCGGTCATCGACGACCTGGAGGCGCGGATCACAGCCATCCGCGACTCGCTTTAACTACGACGGCAAGCTGACCGAACGCGCGGCGCTTCAGGATCGCATGGGCGCCGGCGACTTCTGGAACAATCCGAAGGCCGCACAGAAGACGATCGACGATCTCAAGATTGTCCGTGCACAGATCGAGCCGCTCGAAGCCCTCATCAAGGGATTCGAGGATGCACGCGTTGCCTACGACATGGCCCGTGAATCCGGGGACTCGGATCTGCTGACGGAGGCTGACGAAGCACTCTTCAGATTGCAGAGTGACATGGAGCGCGTGGAGCAGCAGAGTCTGCTCGCGGGCAAGCACGACCATCGCAATTGCTTCGTCTCGATCCAAGCCGGGGCCGGCGGCACAGAGGCGGAAGATTGGGCGGGCATGCTGGAGCGCATGTACCTCTACTACTGGCAGCGCATGGGCTGGAAGGCCGAGGAGCTTCACAAGACGCTCGGCGCAGAGGCGGGCGTGAACGCCGTCACCTATCGCATCGCCGGTCCGTTCGCCTTCGGCTACATGAACTGCGAGCGCGGTCCGCATCGGCTCGCGCGAGTGAGCCCATTCAATGCTGAAGGCAAGCGCCAGACGAGCTTCGCCACGGTTGATGTCACCCCCGAGTTCGAGGAGGAGGATCTCGAGATCCCTGCGAAGGACTTGGAGATCGTGCCGTTCGTGCGAGCAAGCGGGCCAGGCGGCCAGAATGTGAACAAGGTCGCGACGGCGATTCGCGTTACCCACATTCCCACCGGCATTCAGGTGGTTGCGAGCACCTATCGCGATCAGCCGCAGAATCGCAAGCAAGCCATGGCCGTGCTCCGCGCGAAGCTCGAGCAGCTCGAAGAGGAGCGACGAAACGCGGAGATCGCGGCCGCCACCGGCGGCAAGGTGGCGCGCGACTGGGGCAACCAGATCCGCAGCTATGTCTTCTATGACAGCCGAGTGAAGGATCATCGCAACGGACATGAGTCGAGCAATGTCCAGTGGGTGCTCGACGGCAACATCGAGGGCTTCATCGATGCAGAACTCCAACGGCGGCGATCGGAACGCGAGCGAGGCGGCGTGGCCGCCGGCTCCAAAGAGCAGTAACGCATGGTGTTCGCGCTGGAGTCCGTCACCCGGTGCTTCCCCCATCGGCGCCAGCCCGCCGTTGATGAAGTGACATGGTCGATCGAGCGCGGTGAGCGCGTGGCGCTCATGGGCGTGAGCGGGAGCGGAAAGTCCACCATGCTCAAGATCCTCGCGGGTCTTGACGCGCCCGATCGCGGCCGCGTGATGATCGATGGGCGCGAGGCGACGGCGCTTGAACCTCCGGAGCGCGGAGTCGGCATGGTGCTTCAGGAAGCACCGCTGCATGAGCACCTGACCGTGGCGGAGAACATCGCCCACCCGCTGAGGATTCGAGGCGCCGAGCGCCGGGACGCGCGACGGCACGCCGATGCCATGCTCGAACGCATGAGACTTGGCGCGCTCGGTTCATCGCGGGCGTCCGAACTCTCGGGCGGCGAACGCCGTCGGGCCGCTCTGGCGCGGGCGCTCATCATCCGCCCCGCCCTGCTGCTCCTCGATGAACCATTCGCCTCGCTTGATCCGGTGCTTCAGGCAGATCTGCGCGACGAAGTGCGCACTCTCTGCGATGACTTCCGTTGCGCGTGCGTCCACGCCACGCACAATGGACTCGAGGCTCTGGCTCTCGGCACACGCGTGAGCGTGCTTCACCGCGGACGCCTCGTCGATGATGGTCCGCCCGAGCGCATCTGGGCCAAGCCCGCATCGCGTCGCAGCGCCGTCCTGCTTGGAGCGCTCCCGATGAACCTGCTCCCACTGCCCGACACGGCCACCGATGGCTGCACGCATCTCGGCATCCGACCGGAGCACCTGCGGCTTCGGGCGGGCACCGGTGACTCACGCGACTCCGCATCCACCGCCAGCGCAGCACCCCCGACTTCGCGCCCTCAAGCGTGGCGTGCCGAAGGCGTCATCATGGCGCACGCCTCCACTGGCGATCAGAGCCTCGTGACGGTGAGACTTCGCGGCGGTGAGGTGATGCGCGTGCTCCTGCCCGCGTTGGAACGCTCGCCTCCGACCGGGGCCGCGGTCATGCTCGAAGCCAACTCGTCAGACCTCCACCACTTTCGCGACTCGCCACAGCAGGAGATCGTGTAGTCCTTCGCTCGAACACTCCCAGGAAACCCCATGAGGCGCTACGGATACACCCTTGGACTCGTCGACTTCGGCCGGGACACGACTGGAAACGCCGAGCGCGCCTCGTCGCTCGAGTGGCTCATCACCAACGGCCTCGGGGGCTACGCATGCGGCACTGTCTCGGGCATTCTCACTCGGCGCTGGCACGGTCTGCTCATCGCCGCGACCGACCCGCCCGCTGGCCGCACGATGATGCTGGCGAAACTTGATCCGCAGGTGATCTATCGCGGCGAGACCTGGGACCTCGGGAACAATCGCTTCAAGGGAGGATGCATCAAGGCTCCCGGATTGCCCCGACTGATCCGCTTCCACTTGGAGCACCTGATTCCCACATGGACCTGGTGCCTCCGTGACGCGATCATCGAACAGCGTCTCTTCATGAAGCAGGGTGAGAACACGACCTGCGTGCATTGGCGCCTTGTGCAGGGCACCAGCGAAGTCCGACTTCGATGCGGAGCGCTCGTCTGCCACCGACCGCACAACCAGCTCACGCCGCAGGGAGCGCCGCGGCCGGTCATCGAACAGAGCGATCGCGGTGTGCGCGTCTCGTGGCCGCCGCACGCACCGCACGCGCCGGGCAATGAGCTCTTCATCCAGGGTGATGGCGCCGTACCGACGCCGGGTTCGCTCTGGTGGCACGACTTCGAGCTGCCGGTCGAAGCCTCGCTGGGCTACGACTTCCTCGACAATCACTTCCATGCCGCCACACTCGAAGTGGTGCTCGCGCCGGGCGAGTCGACGGTGATGACGGCGTCGACGCAGGAACAGCCCTCGACTCCAGCGGATCAACTGCTTGAAGGGGAACGATCACGCACCGACGCACTGCTGCTGCAGGCTGAAGCCTCCACGGCGCCACCGGCCATTCAGCACCTCGTGCTCGCGGGCAGCCAGTTCGTGGTCGAGCGGAAGATCCCGGTGCCCAACGGCCCCGCCGTTGCGGGCCACTCGATCATCGCGGGCTATCCATGGTTCGCCGACTGGGGACGCGACACGCTCCTCTCGCTACCGGGCTTGCTGCTTGCCACGCGGCGCTTCGACGAAGCAAGGAGCGTGCTGCGCAGCCTCGCTCCGTTCGAACGCGATGGTCTCCTTCCGAACCGCTTCCCCTCCCCCGGTGAGGAGCCGCTCGACAATTCCGTGGATGCTCCGCTGCTCTTCATCCTTGCGACGCACATGACCTGGCACGCCACGAGCGATGACCACCTCGTGCGCGAGCTCGCGCCGACCATGCAGCGCATCATCAACGCGTTCACGAAAGGCACGCGGCATGGGATCGGCATGGACCCCGCCGACAGCCTCATTCGCGCCGAGGAGCCAGGCTCCCAACTCACATGGATGGACGCGAAGATCGGTGATCGAGTCGTGACGCCGCGCATGGGCAAGCCCGTCGAGATCAACGCCTTCTGGCATGCGGCCCTACTCTCGCTCGCGGACATGGCGTCCATCGAGGGCGGCCTTCCGGGAATCGACCCTGCGGCACTCCGCTCGCTTGCCTCGCGCGTGAAGGAGAGCTTCGCGCGATACTGGAGTCCAAGCTGGGGGTGCTGCCTCGATGTCCTTGATGGGCCGCAGGGCAATGAAGCGCTCGTGCGGCCCAATCAGCTCTTCGCCATTTCGCTCGGCCGAGACCTGCTACCGCCGCTGCAATCGAAGTCCGTGGTCGAGCAGGCGCTCCTCCAACTCTGGACGCCCGTCGGTGTGCGCACGCTCGCCCCGGGCAGTCCCGGGTATGAGCCCTTCTACGGCGGCACCGTGGAGCGCCGCGACCAGGCCTATCACAACGGCACGGTGTGGCCGTGGCTCTTCGGCCCGCTGATGCGCGCGCATGAGCAGGTCCACCATGACCATGACGCCATCGCCGACTTCATGCACCCGTTCGTCAGCCACCTTCGGGAAGCGTGCGTCGGTCAGGTGAGCGAGGTCTTCGACGCGGACCCCCCGCATCGTCCGGGTGGATGCTTCGCGCAGGCGTGGAGTGTGGGCCAGTTACTCTCCACCTGGCGCGTCTGCGGCTGAGCGCCACGCGCCGATGATCGAGCGGAGCGTGACTTCGAAAGAACCTGCTGCGCCGCGGCCCATGGTCGTGACGGCGATCGAGAGCAAAAAGCATGATGACCCCCGAACACCAGCGGCTGGAAGAAGCACGACTCGGGCTCGCGCAGTGGCGTCGCTGGGGCCCCCATGTCAGCGCTCGCCAGTGGGGCACGGTGCGCGAGGATTACTCGCCCGACGGCGCCGCGTGGGACTATCTGCCGCACGATCACGCGCGAAGCCGCGCGTATCGCTGGGGCGAAGATGGGCTCGCCGGCTGGAGCGATGAAGCGCTTCAACTCTGCCTCACGCTCTCCTTGTGGAACGGACAGGACCCGATCCTGAAGGAGCGCCCCTTCGGGCTCACCAATCGAGAGGGCAATCACGGCGAGGACCTCAAGGAGTGCTTCTTCCTGCTCGACGGCACGCCGACGCACTCATGGATGCGGATGGTCTACAAGTATCCGCATCGAGCGTTCCCATACGACGAACTGGTGCGCGTCAATGCGGCGCGCTCGAAGCTCGAGCCCGAGTTTGAGCTCTGGGATACGGGCGTCTTTGACGACGATCGCTACTTCGATGTCTTCGTCGAGTTTGCCAAGGTGGCCCCCGACGACATCGTGGTCCGTTACCGCGTGGAGAATCGAGGACCGGAAGCGGCCATCTGCCACCTGGTCCCCCAGCTCTTCTTCCGCAACACCTGGTCGTGGGAGAAGGATGCGCCACGGCCGCGCCTGGCCTCCGACGGCAATGGCGGCATCGCGATCCATCACGAGCGCTTGCCCGAGTTGCGACTTTTCATCGACACGCGCCGCGGGGCACCGGTCCTCCTCTTCTGCGAGAACGACACCAACACGGAGCGTCTCTTCGGCAAGGCGCGAGAGGGACGCACCTTCAAGGACGGCGTGAATGACGCCATCGTGCATGGACGCGCCGACGCGGTGAACGCGCGCCTCGAAGGCACGAAGCTGGGAGTGCACTGGGCCGAGACGATTCCGGCTGGCGGCGCGATGGAGCGCACGCTCCGTCTTGCCGCACCCTCGCTCCGCGCGCCGTTCGACGGCGTCGAGGCGATCATCGAGAGCCGCCGGCGCGAAGCGGATGCCTTCTACGCCACCGTGCACGACCCGGGCGCCGACGAGGAGATCCGCCGCATGCAGCGCCAGGCGTGGGCGGGGCTTCTCTGGAGCAAGCAGACCTATCTCTACGATGTTCGCCGCTGGCTGGATGGCGACCCGACGATGCCTCCGCCGCCGACTGAGCGCCGCCATGGTCGCAACGCGGCGTGGACCAACCTCTCCTGCCACAGCGTGCACATCATGCCGGACACCTGGGAGTACCCATGGTTCGCCGCGTGGGATCACGCCTTCCACGCGGTGGCGCTCGCGCCGATCGATCCTGACCTCGCGAAGGAGCAGTTGATCCTCCTCACGCGCGATCGCTACATGCATCCTTCGGGCGAACTCCCCGCGTACGAGTGGTCCTTCGATGACGCGAACCCGCCCGTGCACGCGTGGGCGTCATGGCGGGTCTACCAGATCGATCGCATGCTTCACTCGGGCCGCGGCGATCTCGACTTCCTGCGCCACATCTTCCATCGCCTGCTTCTCAACTTCACCTGGTGGGTGAATCGCAAGGATGTCGATGGTCACAATGTCTTCGAAGGCGGCTTCCTGGGGCTCGACAACATCGGTGTCTTCGACCGCAGCGCGGCACTGCCGACGGGAGGCACGCTGCAACAGGCTGACGCGACGAGCTGGATGAGCATGTACGCGCTCAACATGTTGCGCATCGCCATTGAGCTCGCCACGCACGATCCGATCTATCAGGATCTCGCCGTCAAGTTCTTCGAGCACTTCCTCCAGATCGCCGAAGCGATGACCAACTTCGGTGGCACCGGCGAAGGTCTCTGGGATGAACAGGATGGCTTCTACTACGACCGCCTGCGCTTTCCCGATGGCACCACGATGCCGCTGCGCATCCACTCGATCGTCGGGCTCATTCCGCTCTGCGCCGTCGAGGTGCTGGAGCCCGAGATGCTCGATCGACTGCCCGCCTTCAAGGCGCGCCTCGAGTGGTACTTCAACGAGCGTCCGGAGTTGGCGAATCTGGTGAGCCGATGGAGTCTTCCCGGCCGCGGCGATCAACGACTCTTCAGCCTGCTTCGTGGCCATCGCATGAAGTGCCTGTTGAAGCTGATGCTGGATGAATCGAAGTTTCTCTCGCCGCACGGCGTTCGAAGCATGTCGCGAGCGCTCGAGAAGAAGCCCTATGTCTTCTGGCAGGGGACGGAGAGCCTGAGCGTGCGCTACGAACCGGCGGAGAGTGAGAGCGAGATCTTCGGAGGCAACTCGAACTGGCGCGGCCCGGTGTGGTTCCCGCTCAACTACCTGATCGCCGAGAGCCTTCTCAAGTTCCACAACTACTACGGCGACGACTTCCGCGTGGAGTGCCCCGTGGGCTCGGGGCGCATGTGCACACTCCGCGAGGTGGCTCAGGAGATTGCCCGGCGCCTCGGGACGCTCTTTCAGCGCGACTCCGAGGGGTGCCGGCCGGTGTATGGGAAGTGGAACAAGTTCCAGCACGATCCCCACTTCCGCGATCACCTCCTCTTCTTCGAGTACTTCTGCGGGAATACCGGTCGCGGCTGCGGGGCCATGCATCAGACGGGGTGGACCGCCCTGGTCGCCAATCTGGCCTCGATGCGATTCATGGAAGAGCATTTCGGCGAACGCCCGTGATCGACCTAACCCGCTGCCCAGCCCAGCGTTGCGCGGAAGAGAGCCCGGAAACCGCGCCCTTTTCCACGGGGGGCTTTCCTCCATTCCTGCCTGGTTCAAGGACTTGCCGCAACCGGGCGGAATCCAGGAAACCCCTGTCGGCGAAGAGAGTATTGTTGGAACGGCGAATCCGCCGCGTCCTCCCATGACCTCTCCCCCTTCCATCCTCGAGCGCATTGCTGGAGGAGATCCCTCCGCGGTGACCGCGTGCATGGAGCGCTTCGGTGGATTGGTTCGCTCCCTTGCTCGCCGGACCTGCCCGAACGCGACCGAGGTCGACGAGGCGGTTCAGGAGATTTTCGTCGACATCTGGCGCTGCGCGGCGCGGTTTGACGCATCCGTTGCCAGCGAGACAACCTTTGTGGCCACGATTGCTCGGCGTCGGCTGATCGATCGAATGCGTCGACGCTCGCGGGAACCCCGCGTCACCATGGTGCAGGAGTTGCCTCCGGACGCTGATCGCACCAATCCCGCTGTTCGCGATCGAAGCGAGATCCGCGAAGAGGGTGAGCGGGCCATGGAAGCGCTCAATCGCCTTCGCCCCGAGCAGCAGCAGGTGCTTCGGCTCGCGATTCACTGCGGCCAGACCCACGAGGAAATCGCGACGACGACGGGCATGCCGCTGGGCACCGTGAAGACCCATGCGCGACGCGGGCTGATCAAGCTTCGAGCCCTCCTCGAGGCCCGAGAGGCTGAGCAGGAGGCCTCGCTCCACTTCGAGAGCAACCCGGAGTGGATGGCGTCAGGTGGATCGACGGCCGGCCGAACTCGCAGCCGTCGCTGATTCTGAACTCAACCTGAAGCCGGGGCTCGTGGTATGACCCCGATCATGATCACGCGCTCTCTTGCCGCTCCTGCGGCCCTGGTTGTCGCGATCGCCACCCTGGCGCTCGCATCGAGTCTCACGCTCGCCGTCTCGCCACAGGCCCCCGCTCTTCCGAGTCGGGCCGCTGCACCAGTTGTTTTGGCTGCTGCGCCAGCCCAGGGCGAGGTCACCATTCCAGACGCTCGCCTCCTGCGCTTCCCCGATGTGGGACGCGACTTCATCGTCTTCCTTTTCGCGAACGATCTCTGGCTCGTGCCCAAGGAAGGCGGAGTCGCGAAGCCACTCGCCGCGGCACCCGGGTCGATGCTCTTTCCCCGATTCTCTCCCGACTCCTCGCAAGTGGCCTTCGTCGGCTCACTCGAAGGGGGCCGCGATCTCTACATCATGCCCGTCGGCGGGGGCACGGCGACGCGGGTCACGCATCACCCGACCAACGAGACCCTCTGCGATTGGACTCCCGATGGTCAATCTCTGGTCTTTGCCAGTGCCGACATGGGCGGGCTCACACGATCAACGCAGCTCTATCAGGTGCCCGTGACCGGAGGGATGCCCACGCGCATTCCGGTGCCCTACGGCACCAACGCGGCGATCAGTCGTGATGGTCGCTGGCTGGCCTACACCCCCCACTCGATCGACGGGCGCACTTGGAAGCGCTATCGCGGCGGGATGGCCACGGACATCTGGCTCTACGACCTCCAGAGCGGAGAGAGTCGGCAGGTCACGGACTGGGAGGGACTCGACAGCATTCCGATGTGGCATGGCACCGATCTCTACTACCTGAGCGACGAGGGACCCTCGCATCGCCTCAACATTTGGCGCTACGACACTCGGACCGGCGCTCGCGAGCAGATCACCACCTTCGACGACTTCGATGTGAAGTGGCCGGCAATCGGTCCTGATGATGGCGGCCACGGAGAGATTGTCTTTCAGCTCGGGCCCAAGTTGATGCTGCTCAACCTCGCCACGCGACAGGCCCGCGAGGTTCCCGTGCAGATCCCCGGTGCGCGACAGCGGATTGCGCCGAAGACCCAGGATGTCTCGCGCCGCATCGGTGCCTGGAGTATCTCCCCCACCGGGAAGCGCGTCGCGGTTGAAGCTCGCGGCGATCTCTGGACACTGCCCGCCGAGAATGGTTCGCCCCGGGCGCTGACCCAGACCAACGGCGTCGCGGAGCGCACGCCGGCGTGGAGCCCCGATGGCCGGTGGATCGCCTTCTTCGATGACTCGACCGGCGAGTATGAACTGATGCTGATCGCCGTCGACGGCAGCGGAACTCGACGGCAGCTCACGAGCGATTCGGGCCCCTTCAAGACGGCCATCTTCTGGAGCCCGGACTCGAAGAAGATCGCCTTCACCGACAAGACGGGCACGCTCCGACTCGTCGATGTCGAGAGCACGGAGGTGACGCTCGTCGATCGCGAGCCTCGCTCCGGCGCACCGATTCCCTCGTTCAGCGCGGACAGCGCCTGGATCACCTACTCGCGCGCCGATGACGACAACGATCACGACTCAATCTGGGTCTACGAAGTCGCGACCGGCACGAAGCACCGCCTGACGAGCGGACTCTTCAATGACTACTCGCCTGTCTTCAGCCGCAACGGCGAGTGGATCTTCTTCCAGAGCAGCCGCAACTTCCAGCCGCAGTACGGCGACTTCGACGACTCATGGGTCTATCTCAACTCGGGCCAGCTCATGGCGATGCCGCTCCGCAAGGATGTGAAGCACCCGTGGTTGCCCGAGAGCGACGAGGAGACCGTCAAGGAGGAGAAGAAGCCCGACGCCGACAAGGAGAAGAAGGAGAACGGCGAGAAGAACGACAACGGCGAGAAGCCCGCCGAGGAGAAGAAGGACCCGCCCGCCGATGAGAAGAATGGTGGCGAAAGGAAGGACCCGCCCGCCGACAAGAAGGAGGGCGATGATAAGGATGACAAGGATGACAAGGATGACAAGAAGGATCCCCCCTCCGAGGAGAAGGACGCTCCCAAGGAGGAGGCCGACGCCCGCAGGCCGGGCCGCGGTCGCGGAGGCGCCGCTCCGAAGGATCCACCGAAGCCGATCACGATCGATGTCGAAGGCATCGAAGAGCGCGTGCTCGAACTGCCCGTGCGCCCTGGTCGATTCGGCTCACTCGCGGTGAACGACCAGAATCACCTCATCTATGTCCGCGCCGGTGGCGCCATGCGGGCGCGCGGCGGAGGCGGAGAAGATGAGCCGGGTACCGGCATCCGACTGCTGGACCTCTCCGACAAGAAGCAGGAGGAGAAGAGCGTCGGCCCGGGCCGCTCATTCCAGATGAGTGCCGATGGCAAGAAGCTGCTCGTGCCGGCGCAGGGTGGCGGGGCGAACATTCTCGATGCCCGCGCCAACGCGAAGTCGCAGGCCGTGGTGACCACGCCGATGTTCACCCGCATCGATCCGCCGACCGAGTGGCGTCAGATCATCCGTGACGCCTATCGCATCATGCGCGACTACTTCTACGAGGAGGGCCTCCACCAGGTGGATTGGGCTCGCGAGAGGGATCGCGCGCTGGCGCTCGTCGACTTCGCCAACAGCCGCGAGGATCTCAACTTCATCATCGCGGAGATGATCTCCGAACTGAATGTCGGCCACGCCTATCTTCAGGGTCCGGGCGATGTCGAATCCCCGCCCGGCGGCCCCGGGGTCGGTCTGCTCGGCGTGGACTTCGAGATTGATGGCGACGAGGAGGGCCACCGCGCCTATCGCATGAAGAGGCTGGTGCGCGGCGCTCCGTGGGACAGCGATGCACGGAATCCCCTGCTCGCGCCCGGCATCGATGTGAAGGAGGGCGAGTTCCTGCTGGCCGTGAATGGACAGCCGCTGAGTGTCGAATTGAACCCATGGGCCGCTTTCACCGGTCTTGCCGGTCGCACCACCGTGCTGCGCGTCGGTCCGAATCCGAAGGATGACGATCAGGCACGCACCGTCATCGTGCGCCCCCTCTCGAGCGAGAACGCTCTTCGATACCGCGACTGGATCGAGCGCAACCGCGCGTTTGTCGAGGAGAAGTCCGGCGGGCAGATCGGCTACATCTATGTTCCCAACACGGGCGTCGACGGTCAGACGGATCTCTACCGTCAGTTCCAGGGCAATCGAGCCCGGCCCGGTCTCATCATCGACGAGCGCTGGAACGGCGGCGGTCAGATCCCGAACCGCTTCATCGAGCTGCTCAATCGTCCACGCACGAACTACTGGGCGGTGCGCGATCATCGCGACTGGGATCAGCCGCGCGGCGCCCATCACGGCCCGAAGGCCATGCTGATCAACGGTCTCGCGGGGTCGGGCGGCGACATGTTCCCGTGGCTCTTCAGGCATCACGGGCTCGGACCGCTGGTGGGCACCCGCACCTGGGGCGGACTGGTCGGCATCAGCGGCAATCCATCGTTCGTCGACGGCGGCAACATCAGCGTGCCCCGATTCGCGTTCTACAAGCTCGATGGAACCTGGGGCATTGAGGGCCATGGCGTGGATCCCGACTTCGAGGTGATCGACGATCCCGGCGTCATGCGAGGCGGACTCGAGTTCGGAGGCCGCGATCCGCAACTCGAGAAGGCGATCGAACTCGTTCTGGCTGAGCTCGAGCGCAACCCGCCGCGCGACCCGCCGAGACCGGCAGGTCCGGATCGAAGCGGCATGGGACTCCCCCTCGAGGACCGCTGAGAGCGACATCCTTCATCCGATCGTGACGGTCGCGTGGTGCGTACCGCGCGATCGCACGCGCTTGCGCCAACCTTGCTTGCGGGAGCCTCCTCCGAATCCGTTGATGTGGGTCGATCTCCGCCAGGTTCGCGCCTCGTGACGGCGTTGAACGACGGACCTGGAGGGGTGCGGCGCCGACACCGTTGCCGGCGCCCGACTTCGTGACCATCCGGGCGAGGAGGTGGAACTTGGACAGTCGACTGACCGTGACGGCACTTGGAATCGCATCGTCAATTCTGCTGGCAGGCGGAGCCACGGCGCAGATCACGCAGGAGAATCTCGGTGTGTTCAAGTACGCGATCGATGGCGGCACTCCGGTGTCCGTCAATGTCGATGGCGTGCAGTTGCTCAACGGCAACTCGAAGTACGCGCACTCGGTGTTCCCAGTGCCTGGCTTGGAACTGAGTTTCGTCTGCGTCCTTGACGACATCAGCAATCCGACCGCATGGGCGGCCACCCAGTTCAAGTGCGTCAACACCTCGGGCGTGCCCCGCGGCGTCGAGGCGTGGATTGAGTTTCCGCTCTGCCCGGCGGTCCCCGGTGGCACCAAGATTGGCGGCACGCTGACGGTCCTTCTGCTGACCGATGCCAATGGCGGAAGCGTGAGTTGCCTTCCCGGCGCGAACTCCGCGTGGCAGCTCATGATCGGCGGTGAGGCGGCTCACTCGATGTACTGGTGTCCGTTCCAACTCGCATCGAGCGGATCGGGCTCGATTCAGAACAACTCCCAGTTCGGAATGCCCATTCCGGCGTTGAACGGTCCCAACTCGGCTCCGACACTCGGCTCGCGGCACCGCTTCGCGCTGACCAATGGTGAGACTGTGACCTTCACGACGAATGTGGTGGTTCAGTCCATGGGCGCCCTCTCGCCCTGCGCATCCGATGTGAACGGTGATGGCATGATCGACGCGATGGACCTCACGGAGATCCTTGGCCGCTGGGGGGCCTCCGACTCCAAGGGATGCAACACCGCGGATGTCAATGGCGATGGCATCGTGGACGGCAACGATTTGGCCGCGGTGCTCGGTACCTGGGGACCTTGCAGCCAGTGAGGTGATTCCTGCGATCAATCAAGGGGGAGTAGCCCTCGAAGGGACTCGGATCTCTCAGATCCGGGTCCCTTTCTTGAGTTATCGCAATCTGGCCCGGCGATTGCGGAATGCGATGACCCCTTCGAATGCCAGCTCCGCGCGGCGTCGCGCAGCCCCGCACAAACAGCAATCTCGGAAAAAAGTCCCCGGCTCCCCCTTGAAAACTGAGGCGATCTCTGCGGAAATCCACTGCCCTTGCATCGGGCGGTTGCTCCGTGACAGCACCGTTCCGGGGCCTGCTGCGAGGTGGTGACGGCAATGTCGCCGCCACCGCGCGTCAAATCCGGGTGGGGAGGTGAAGAGTGGTCAAGCGTTCAATCGTGGTGGGCCTCGGGACGATCGCGCCGATTGTGCTGAGCGCAGTCGCGTCAGCGCAAGTGACATTTCCGCGCATGGCCAAGTTCACTTGGTCAGTGAACGGGCGGAGTCCGTCAACCGCCCCCGTCTCAGGCATTCTTCTTCCAAACGGTCAGGTGCAGTACAAGGGCATCTTCAAGACCAGCGAAGGAGTCACACTGAATTTCGACTACAAGGTCGACTCGAAGAATGATCCCATCGCCTTGATGTCCGGATGGATCAAGTGCTCAAACTCGTCGTCCACGGCGCAGGGCATCGACGCATCGTTCAGCGTGCCGCTCTGCCCCGACATTCCCGGTGGCACCACCATCGGAGGTTCGGTCACTCTGCTCGCCACTGCGAATCAGAATGGCGCGACAATCTCCTGTCTCCCCGGTGCCGTGTCGCTCTGGCAGGTGCTGATTGATGAGACGACCACTCATCAGGAGTACTGGTGCCCATTCATTCTCTCAACCACTGGTTCGGGCACCATCCAGACCAACAAGATCTTCGGCGCCCCGATTCCCAGCCTTCCCGGCCCGAACTCGGCGCCGAGTGTCGGAAGTCGAAATCGATTCACGATCTCCGACGGCGACTCATTCCAGATCACATCCAACATCATCGTGAAGAGCCTCGGGCTGCCCTCCGCATGCGTGGCTGACCTCAATGGTGATGGCACGGTGAATGCCCTTGATCTTGCCGAACTGCTCGGCCTGTGGGGAGACCACACCAATCCCTGCCTCCAAGGTGACTTCGACGGCAACCTGACGGTTGACGCCAAGGATGTGGCCCTCCTCCTCGGCGCATGGGGGCCATGCGACCCGTAAACCGATCGACGCGATGCACGGAGGTCGCTGCGTGGATCACGCTCACCGCGTGGTCGGCAGCGACCTCCGTTGCAATAGCCTCTGAAGACTCTGTTCAGCCGCCCGCCCCTGCGGCCACGGCGACGGTCTCGATCATTGGATTCCCACCTCAGAATCTGGTCATTCCGGGTGCGGCAACTTCGCCGGGGGTGGCGACCTACTTCGCCACGGTGACCCCGCCGGGGAGCCAGACCACCGTCGAGATTGCCATGACTGCGGATTGGTTCGCCAATCCGTTGAGCGCGCTCTCGGGAGGCGTGACCGTGAAGAACGGTTCTCTCCTCTCACGCTCCGCGACAGTGACGGTCCAGGTCCCGCTCTGCCCCGCGATCCAGGGTGGTTCTCTCGTTGGGGGCACGGCCACCATGACCCTGATCACTCAGGCGCCCGGCTCGATGAGCTGCACCGGCCAGACGCCGATCGTGCGACTCCTCTGCAACGGTGCGCCGGCGGTCAATCTCTTCATCTGCCCCTTTGCGCTGGCGATCTCCGGGCCCGGCGAGTTGGCCCTCACGCAAAGTCTCGGGTTGCCCGGTCCAACCATTCCCGGCCCGCCTTCCGTGCAGACGATGGGGCTGGCCCACACGGTCACAGTCTCCGCCGGCGCGACCACAGTGCTCTCCTGTTCCTTCGAGTACCTCGCTCCGGGTGGTTGGTATGGAAGCGCGTGTACCGCAGACCTTGACGGGAATGGCATCGTGAACGCAGGCGATCTGGTCGTCATCCTCTCGAAGTGGGGTACCTCGAGCGCCTGTCCGCTTGAACTCGTGGGTGATCTCAACGGCGATGGCGTGGTGAACGGCGGCGATGTCTCCCTGCTGCTCTCCCAGTGGGGGCTCTGCCCTCCCTCCTGAACCGATGGACGGGGGCGACGCAGCCCGCCGGTGCTGCCCCTTGCCGCACCACCGCTTCTCGATATACTTCGGCGTTCAATCGCGGGTGTAACTCAGTGGTAGAGTGCCACCTTGCCAAGGTGGATGTCGAGGGTTCAAGTCCCTTCACCCGCTTCGATCAGGGCCCGGACCGGAAGGTTCGGGCCCTTGTCATTGGCCAGTCGCGCATGATGCGACGGCGGAGAGCACGATCGGCCCCGCGCGCTGCTGTCGACAGACCATCTGGGCGAAATCTTCACTTCCTGTCTGATAGCCTCCAAGGGAGGAAGCCGGGGTCGTTGGGGCATTCCTCCGCTGCGTGATGCGTTCGCATCTGAAGTCCGGGCTGACTGACGGGAGCAACATCATGGAACTCGTTTCGAACTCGAAGCAGATCTCTCGGAGATCGGTGATGGGGGCGTTGATGTGGCGAGGAAGTGTGGCGGGTGTCCTCGCCGCTTCCTGTGGTCTCTACGGATGCCAGGACCCCGGCCCGCCCAAGGGTCCGGATGCCTCGCCGATCGCCGAGCCGCTGCTCTCGACAAAGCCCATGACTCCAAGGACCGAGCTCGACTCGAACGAGCCGGTGGAGTGGCTCATCTCCGGCATGAGTGTGCCGGCTGTCAATGGAGCACCCGCGGCCAACTGGAGCGCTCTGCTTCAGAGCGGGAAGCTCATGGTCGGTGGTGGCCCTTCGCCAAATCCAGCCGGGTCGGTTGAGCTTGCATCCGGCCTGCTCTACATCAACCAGCAGACGACGCAGCCCCCGCAGGGCGCGTCGATGTCGCTCTTTCCGATCGTGGTGACCTCGGGGCCGGTTCGAGGCGGATCCGTGGGCACCGCGTGGATCTGCTGGAAGGACCTTCCGGGCAATGTGACCTACTTTGCACTGCTGACTCCAGGTGACAATGTCCCCGCAGGACCCAGCTCAAGCACACTCTTCGTGTTGGACATGACTCCTGTCCCCGGACACCCCGACGGACGCACTGTCAAACTGGTGGAACACGACACTTTTGTTGCCCTGCGCGGCCATGTCTTCGGACCAGATGTGCCCGCCATTCTGCCGATCGCCGGCAGCGCCATCGAGACGATGATTGTTGAACTGAAGAACCGCGCGAAGCATGTGGGCCTGCGGCCCTGAGTGACTCGTTCGTGGCGCACTGCGTTCGTGATCGTGCATGACCGACTCGACGCGATCCAGCTTTCAGGATGACTCTCCGCTTCGCGGCGCGATGGACCATGTCCATCCGCAAGTGGATGGCTTCACGCTGGTCATGACACCACCGCTCCCTCCATTCCTGCGAGGGGGGTTCGGCCGCGTCTATCGCGCCGTCAATCCAGCGGGCATGCTCGTTGCCATCAAGGTGCCGCATCCGCTCGGCCTCGATGCGGCGATGCTGGAGCGATGGAACGAGGAGTGTCGAAGTTCATTGGCGCTTCCACCCCATGAACATCTCGTGACCTTCTACGGGCGAGTGACAGCGCGGTGGCCCAGCGGCACGGAGACCCCGGCGCTGGTGATGGAATGGCTCGAAGGCGCGCGAGGGCTGATTCCCTACGCCGACTCGGCGGGCCTCGACAAGGTGGAGCGACTCGCGCTCTTCCGCCAAGCGCTCGATGGCGTCGCGTGGCTGCACGCTCATGGAACGCCTCACTGCGACCTGAAGAGCTCGAATCTGCTGGTCATCGAGCGCGGGCGCTCGCCCGTGGTCAAGGTCGCGGACTTCGGGGGCACTCGGCGCGGGGGTCGATCCGATCCATCGCCGCCAATCTACTCGCCGCATCGAGTGGCGCCGGAGGTCATTGCGGGCGACCCCGCCGCAATCGATGCCCGAGCGGATGTCTTTTCGCTCGGCAAGGAACTCGCGGAACTCATCGGCGGGCCTGGCGCCGTGACTCCGCATCCTGGTGAGGCCGAGTGGCGCGCCAAGCCGCTTGAGTCAGAGCGGGGCCTTCGGGATTCGGCGCTGGATGAGATCGTGGCCCGCGCGACAGCCCCTGTGCGCGGCGATCGCTACGCCGACGCCCGTGAACTGCTCGAAGCACTGGCGAACTATCGCCCACCGGGACGCGAGCGATGGGCCCGCGCTCTTGAGTCGCGACTCTGGCCCCGGCGTAACTCGACTCGGCGCTTCGCTCGACCACTGGTTGCCCTTGCAGTGCTCATGCTGCTCTGCGTGGGGCTGACGGCGCTCCTCTCAGTGGCCGCCGTCGCCTTCCGCGCCGGTCCTGAGATCAGGCTTCCGGGCGCTGAGGTCACCGACCTGTCGCATGTCGCCGTGATCCGGGGCGAAGATGCGGGCGAGCTCGTTCGAGTCGCCCAGCACCTCGGGATCTCTGGGGTGTCGGCTGAGTCTCGCGGCTCCTGGCGGCGCGTCTGGGCGCGCGTGCTCGATGAAGTCGTCGCCATGAATCCCTCGGTGGTCGTCTTCGATATCGTCTTCCCCAGTCTCGACGAGCCGGAGCTCAACACCGTCATTGCCGACGCCATGCATCGGGCACGGAAGGTCGGTGTTCCGGTGGTCGTCGCCACACACGACTACACACCAGGGCGGCCCCATCAGCATGGTGGACCGTTGCAACTCGCCAAGGAGATCGTCAACGCCGCCGCCGCGTGGGGGTGCTACCGACTCGAGCCCGTGCATGGATTCGAGAAGGCCCTCTTTGTTCCCCGCTCGTCGCAGGGCGAAGTGCGCCTTCCGCTGGCAGCCGCGGCGGTCGCAAGTTCAATCGACCGAGGTCGGTCGGTCGCCGTCACCATGGATGCGTCACTCGAGGCACTCCAGTTCCACCACGGGCTCGATGCGCCGCGCAGCGTGGTGCTCTTCGATGTTCGCCCTCGTCGGGCGCTCTGGCTCGAGGATCCGGGAGGCCTTCAACCCGATGATCAGGTCGGCGTCTTTCCCTTCGAAGCACCACAACCTGCGGCCATCGCGGCCATTGACCGGACTGTGATGCAGTGCGTCGCTCCTTCTGAGACCGAGCGCGAGGCGTTGCGTGAACTCATCAACGGTCGTGTCGTCTTCCTTGCCGCTTGGAGTGAACAGGATGTCCATCCGGTCCGAGATGGTCGATCGATGCCCGGGGTCTGGCTTCACGCCACCGCGACCGAGGCGCTCATGCAGGGCGTGGCGGCTCCGCGCCTTCGAACGCTCGACTCGGTGCTCTCGCTCGGCATTGTTCCCGTCGCGATGGCGCTCGCCATGCTGGTGACCGCGCGGCGCCTTCAAAGCCGCGGACTGAACATGCCCTCGCTGGGAGGATCGTGGTCAACTTCGATTCTCCAGCCAGCGGTGGCTCGTCGGCGCTGGAGGAACGCCGCCATCGCGCTCATGATGACCACGGCAGCGGCGGTCGCTCTCTGGATCGCAAGCCGCAGCATGCCGGTGCATGTGCACTTTCACACGGCCATTCTCCTGATTGGAGCAGTGGCGGGTGCGATCGGTGGTGCCGCCGTCGCGCTCGTTGCCGGATGGATGGGACTGGTCCGACTGGCGTGGAGCCTCGATCACGCCGATACACTCGAAGCGTGAACCGAGCGACCGCTGCCATGGCCATCGGCGCGCTGGCGCTTGTGTTCCTGGCGCTGACGCTCCCCGTGCTGATCGAGCTTCCTGCGAACCGCTCGCAGGCCATCGATGAGCGCCTCTTCCACCTGCCGGTCATCGAGACATTCGCCGCGGAGCTGCCGACGCCGAACCTGCGCGACTATCGCTCGGCGACAGGCCCCACCTATCACCTTCTCCTCGCCATCGTGCATCGAGCATCGGACGGTTCGCTTCCGCTCTTGCGAGTGGTGAACCTTGCGCTGGGATTCTGCCTGGTCGTCGTGGTCTGGTGCGGTGCAGCGCGGCGCATGGGACCATGGCTTGCGGTGCTGGCGACGCTGCCACTGGTGATGAGCAGCTACCTGCTCGCAGGCAGTCTCTGGCTCGCGTCGGACAACCTCGCCTTGGCGCTGGCGCTTGCGGCAGTGTTGATCGCCATCGGCGGGGCGTTGACTCCGTGGCGGTCGCTTGGAGCAGGATGCGCACTGGCGCTGGCGGTCTCCATGCGTCAACTCGCGCTCTGGGGCGCGGCACCACTCGCGCTGGGCTCCGCCATGCGAGCGCTTCCGGCCCGGTGGCGGCCGACGGGGCTCAATCAGGAGTCCGATCGCTGGGGGTGGATCGGCTGTCTTCCTCCGGTGCTTCTGCTCGGATCGCTGGCGCTGCTGTGGGGAGGTCCCGTTCCGCCCACCTTTCGATCGGTGCACGCCGCGGGAGTGAACGGTGCGGCGGTGCCCTTTGCGCTCGCGCTCATGGCCCTGCTTGGCGCGGGGCTCCTTCCCGCGGCGCTCACCGGCTCCACCCTTCGCGATCTCCTGCGCCGCAGGCGCTCGCTGCTCTTTGCGCTGCTGCCAGTGGTGGGCCTCCTTTCGCTCCTGCCCGCGACGAACTACTTCCTTCCACCGGATGAAGCGAGCGCTGCCTTCGGCGCCGCGGTCAATCCCGACGCGGGCACGACGGGGCGCTACGGAGGGCCACTCTGGGCCGTTGTCGCGCGAACCCCTGCGCCGGGCGAGCGATCGCTCATCCTCATTGCTCTTGCACTCGTGGGCTCGGTGATTGCCGTGGCGCTCTTCGATCGCGCTTGGCGGCAGGGGCGACGCCGCGAGGTGCTGCTGCTCACCAGCACCATGGTGGCGTTCATCGCCGTGCAGACGCTCAACAGCCAGACCTTCCAGCGCTACTTCGAGCCATTCATGTTGACCATGGTCATCTGGACCGTCGCGCTCGGAATCGGTAACTCCTCCACACCTGACGGAGTGACCCATCGGCGTCGTGCGCTTGCAGGATTCACGCTGCTCGCCCTCATCCAGCTTTCGCTCACGCTCCAGAGTGTGACCGGTCACCTGTTCAGGTGATGGGCCACGCCGCCGGGTTCGTGGTTGTGCAACCTGCGGACACGATCGCGCGGCGCGAAGGCACCCCCACGAGTCGCGGCGACGGCCCGATGCGAAGGCGCCGCGGCTCCTGACCGCGCAAAACCGATGAGTTCAGACCGCGCGCGGAGAACATCGCTTTGGGCCCAGTCGCAGGCATCGACTGACCGCGCACGATCGGTGAGTTCAGACCGCGCGGACTGCGGAGTGTGGCCGTTGGAACTCGGCGGAATCACGCATCACTTTGAAGTCTCGATCGCTCGTCGGGCACCCGCGAGGTTCATCGCCATCCAGGTGCGACCGATGAAGATGTCACGGGCGGCCTCGGGAACCCCCGCAGCATCGGCTTGGCCGTGGAGCCAGGGACGGTAGCGATCGAGAATCGCCTCATCGGAGTCACCGGTGGCAATGGCTTCGCGGAGCCACTCATCTTCGGCCACGAGTCGACGCTCCACCGTCTCGAGGTGATCGATCGGATCGCGAACTTCACCACCATGGGTGAGCCACAGGGCGGCGGGGCGCACGCGCTTCATCCGATCGATCGATGCACGCCACGCGCCCAGGTCATACTCGGGCGGCGGAGTGGGAATGGCGACGAAGCGACTTCCCGGCACGAAGGTCGCGGCAGCATCACCCGTGAAGAGGACTCCGCCCGGTGCCGGCTCCGACGCGAGTTCCGAGTCGTGCGCTCGGGCATCGTCGGCCCGGTGAATCAGCCACGCATGATGGTGCCGTGCGTGCCCCGGTGTCTCGATGGCCTGAACGCGCAGACTCCCGAGGTCGATCGTGGCTCCGTGCGGCTCTGCGATCACTCGCGCTTCAGGCGCCGGAAGCGGATCGCCATACCAGCGCTCGTATCCGGAGCCATGCACGCGACGAGAGCTTGCGATGAGCTTCGAGGGGTCAATCAGGTGCCGTGCGCCGAAGGGGTGCACATGGATCGTGGCGCCACGCTGCGCGAAGGCGCCTGCCGCACCTGCGTGATCGAGATGAATGTGCGTCACGAAGACATGGAGGATCGACGCTGGATCCACTCCCCTCTCCCGAAGAGCGCGCTCGACTCTCGGCAGCGTGGCCTGCGTGCCAGCTTCGATGAGGATCGGACCCTCGCTCGCGCGAAGGAGATAGACATTCGCGGCGCCGGAAAGATCCTGGTAGCCGACATCGATGGCGTGGAGCTCAGGCAGTGCGTGATCGGGCATGGGTGGGCTCGGAAGGGCGGGAGTGTGTCAGGCCAAGGGTGTCCGGCGCGTGCGACTCCGCAGGATCGTCACAGTCGTTGTACACGGAGCGACGCCTTGCGGCTTCTCGCTTCACATGCCCGGCGAGATGAACCGAAGATAGATGAGAACCCTCCGAGGGCGAACATGCTTCCCGACACACCACTCATTCTGCTTCCGGGCGTCTGCTGCGACGCGTGGTTCTTCCGCCACCAGGCGCAGGCGTTCGCCCGAACTCAGAATGGGACGCCTCGGCATGTCATCGTGCCCGAGTGGATCGCGCATGTGGATCCTCGCGATGGCACCGGCGCCATGCGGCGGCTTGCGGCTCGACTCAGCACCGCGTGGCATGAAGCGGGACTCGATGGCTCGATTGTCGTCGGCCACAGCATGGGCGGCTTCATCGCCACGCTTGCCTGCGCGACCGGGCGCTTCCGTCCGGGAGGCCTCCTGATCATCGATTCGTCACTGCCGGTTCCGGCCGATCGCCGGACAGCGTTGCTGGAACTCGGAGCTCGAGTCATCGGGTGCGATGACCCGGACCCCACCGAGCGCCTCTCGCGCATGGAGTCTGTCATCGGCAACTTCGTGCGAAGCCAACTCACCGGTGCGTCCGATGATCGCGAGATCATTGATGAGATCGTGGAGCGGATGTCCCGCGCCGATCCGCAGCGCAATGGCATCATGCTCCAGTCGGCAGCAGCGCTCGACATCGTGCCGAGCCTCGAGCGCGTGCCTGGCCGAGTTGCGGCACTCGCGGCCGAACCGGGACGGCTGCCGATTGAACTCTTCCAAGCGGCGCGCCCCGATGCCGAGGTCGCGCTCCTGCACGATGTCGGACACTTCCTGCCCATCTTCGCCGCGGAACAAGTCAACACGGCCATCGCCTGCATGTTGGGGGGACGACCACTGCGAGGCGCCGGCATGGAGCCCGTCATTCACCTGCGCGCGCCAGCCGCCTGAGCGATCTTGGCGGAGCGGTGCGCGAGCACTTCGCCTCGTCTTTGGTCACTTGAGCCGATCGCCGAGACCCCTTCGGATCGCATCGCCCGCGGACTTCCCGGCATCCTCAAGCTTCTCCCCTGCTCCGCGCAAGGCCTCCTGAGCCTTCTCGCCGAGCGCACCTCCGAGCGAGGAGAGGTCCACCCCAAGGCGATTGGCGATCTGGGAGATGTCGCCGACCGGTCGAAGGCCACCACCCGCATCGACTGAAAGCGCGAAGTCCGGAACGCCGCGTCCGAGTGAGGCGATGCCTCCGAGAAGGCCGTCTCTGAGCTGACCTGGAATCTGATTGCCACCCGCCTCAAGCGCCGCCTGCATGATCGCGTTGACCACCATGGCCGTAAGCTGATCCATGCCGACCGGATCACGACCAGCGCTTCCGAGTGACTCGAGCCGAACGGTAGGCACCCGGAGATCGAGCGTCGGTGAGAGAACGGGCAAGCCGCTCGCGCGCACCGTGATGTGGATGTCCTCGATCAGCAGTTCATCGATGACGAAACGGCGGCCACCCTCACTCTGGCGCCCGCCGCCCAGTGAGCTCCGCATCGTGTCGAGAATCATGCGGGCGTTGCTCTCTCCACCCTTCTGTTCAAGGACCACGCGAAGGGTCTCGAGGCGAATCGAGGGGATGCGCACGACATCGCCCCGCAGGCTCCGAAGGTCGAGGGCCATCGAGCCATCGGCGAGCGTAAGGAACTTCGAATCGGTGTACCCCGCGGGGTTGGAAACCTGAAGCGTGCGGAGCGACGCCCCTGGTGAAAGCACACCAATGCGAATCGACTCGAGCGTTGTCGGGACGCCGAGGACACGCGTCGCGCCCACCTCGATCGCCCGCCGAGCAATCGAATCAATCGAGTAGAGCGCCACGGCCAGCGCAATGACGAGCACAATGACGAGGGGAAGAACGAGCTTGATGACGAGTCGGATCATGCCAAACCCCTTTCCACATGGCAGTGTACGGGTGACGACTCACCGCCGAGGTGGATGGACGCCGATGACACGACGGCCGATGCCAAGGCGGATCCCTTGGTTCAGGAATGCCTCAACCTCGGCGCGGCGTGAGCTCCTGCCGAAGACGAGGACGCTTCCACCGAACCCGCCCCCCGTCACCCGCGCGCCGAGGGCTCCGTGAGCGCCACCCTCTGACTCGACGCGCGCCACGATGGCATCAAGCGCAGGAATGCTGATCTCCGCATCGTCGCGAAGCGACGCATGACTCGCACGGACAATCTCGCCGATTGAGTCGAGGTCGTGGGCCTGCAACGCCGACGCGAGGCGATGCACACGCTCATTCTCCGAGATGACATGGCGCGCCCGCGACGCGAGGCGTGCATCGCTCTGCGCGAGCGCCTCGATCGCACCGGGCGGAACCGCCTCCTGTCGAAGCGGGACACCAAGCCGAACGCGGGCGGCGTCCACCTCGGCGCGACGCTGCGCATAGCCGCCATCTGAGAGCTGGTGGCGCACTCCGGAGTCGACGAGGTGCAGCGACAAATCCGGTGGTACGCCAATCTCCTCTGCCTCCTCGGTGGCGCAGTCGAGGAGGAGCGCGACACCTTCGCGGCCCATGAGCGCTACCGTCATGTCCATGATGCCGCACGGCGTTCCCGCGAAGTGCTCTTCCGCATCGCGGATCAGGTGGATGAGCGCCCGGCGAGAGGCATGAGTCGCGGGGTGGGCTCGTCCGTCCATGGTGAGCGCCGCGAGCGCGGTGGCCGTGGCCATGGCTGCGCTTGAGGAGAGCCCGGCGCCGATCGGCACCTCGCTCGCGATGAGCATGTTCAGCGACCCGCTCGCTTCGGCCAACCCGCGCTCCCGCAGCAGGCGAAGCGGACCCATCACGAGGTTGATCCACGCCTCAGCATCGTCCGATGGACGGCGCTCGAAGTTCGCGGCGGAACCGCAGGTGGCGCGCCGCCCAAGGGTGATGGAGTCGATCACCGTGTGACCACCGGAGGCGGGCCCGATCGCCACAGTTGTTCGCTCAGCGAGCGCCATCGGCATGACGACTCCCCCGGCGTAGTCGGTGTGATCGCCCATCAGGTTCACACGGCCCGGCGCCGAGGCGACGGCTGCGGGCATGGCACCGAAGCGCTGCATGAAGAGCGCTTCGATCGACTGATCGCCCGCGGTCGAGCCCTCGGATGACACGGGCTGACTGCTCATTCCGCCGGCGCGGGCGGGTTCACTCCTCCGCGCGACTCCGAGCGCCAGAATCGAGCGTGAATGCGATACCAGGCGCCTTCGGTCACGACCGGAAGTTCCGTCGCCTCGGCGCCGGGCGCGCCATCGGTGAACCCATCGCCCGAGAGTGATTGGCGATGGAGCGTGGTCTCCTGCCGAAGAAGCGCTCGATCCCACTGCACGATGTCGGCGCCGACCGCCTCCGCCGCGGCGATCGCCTCCGGATCACCGGGCACCGTCTCGATCAGGAAGTCACTCGTGCCGAGGAGTGTCGCATTCTGCGGAGGCAGGATGGCCACATGGGCGGTCGACACCCGTGGTGCCCGCGTTCCCTGATAGTGGTTCAGGAAAGGATTGGCACACCCACCCGCCGCAAGAACGACCGAGAGGAGTGCGCCTCGGATCACCATCGCCTGCACGCAAGCCGCGTTGAATGTGAGTGACACGATCACGAGTGTAGTTGCGGGCCGGGTGAAGTTGCCGACTCCCGGTTCAGAGGCGACCATGACCCCATGCCGCCGGATCCCGAGGTCCTGATTGTCGGCGCCGGACCCACTGGCCTGATGTTGGCATTGCAACTGGCTCGGCGCGGCGTGCGCATTCGCCTCATCGATCGCAACGCGGGTCCATCACGCGAATCGCGCGCCGTGGTCGTGCAGGCGCGAACGCTCGAGTTCTTCGACCAGCTCGGCTTCGCCACCGAGGCGGTGCGTGCAGGGCGTTGTGTTTCGCGCCTGCGCGTGTTGCGCCGCGGTCGTCTGCGAGCGGAGTTTCCGTTGGGTGGCATCGGCCATGGACTGACGCGCTTTCCCTTCATTCTCTCGCTGGGACAGGATCAGACCGAGGCGCTCCTGCTCTCGAAGCTGGCCGAGGTTGGCGTATCAGTCGAGCGCTCGACCGAGGCTGTGGCGGCCGAAGACATCAGTGGGCGTTGGCGCATCACGCTCAGGAGTGCGTCTGGAGAGGAGTTCGTCGACACGGCGTGGCTCTGCGGCTGCGACGGCTCATCGAGCCTGGTGCGCCGGGCGCTGGGCATTGCCTTCGATGGCGGCACCTACGAGCATCGCTTCTACTTGGCTGATTGCCGAGTCGATGGCCCAGTGCCCGACGACGGTGTCACCGTCGCCCCCGATGCACGAACGCTCACGGCGTTCTTCGCAATGGCCGGCGAGCGCCGCTTTCGCGTGCTGGGTCGCCTGCCCGCGTCGCGCGCGACTCCGGAACACGATCAGGAGTCACTCAGCTTTGAACAGATGAGTGAACTGGCGAAGCGCGGCAGTTCGCTCCCCATCACCTGTTCGTCGCCACGGTGGACGAGCGTCTATCGACTGCATCACCGTTGTGCGGCTCAACTGGTGACGCTGCGCACCTCGGCCCGATCGACGCGGTCGAACTCCCACGCTCCCACGACTCCGGTCGCCCCCATCGCTCCGATCGCTCCCCATGCTCTGACTGCTCATGTCGCTCCTGTCGCTCCTGTCGCTCCTGTCGCTCCGACTCCTCATGCCGAGTCCGGAGCACCGGACGCACCCGCCGCAAGTGGCGTGCACGGCTCGCACGGCGCCTTTATCCTCGGCGATGCTGCCCATGTCCACAGCCCCGTCGGCGGCCAAGGCATGAACACCGGCCTTCAGGATGCCACGAACCTTGCGTGGAAGCTCGCCATGGTCCTCCGCGGTGGCGCATCTCCGGCGCTGCTCACGAGCTACGAGAAGGAGCGCCTTCCCGTGGCCCGGCGTCTGCTCCGAACAACGGATCGCATCTTCACGCTGGCCACGAGTGATTCGCTCCCGGCACGGGCGCTGCGGGCCGCTGCCTTGGCTCTGGTTCTGCCGCGGCTCCTTCGCGTGACACGGCTTCGACGCTTTGCCTTCCGCGCGATCGGTCAGATTGGCATCGGGTACCAGGCGCAGTCCCTGGCGAGAGTGGCGCTCGACGGGGGCGCGGCGCCTGCTCCGCTCGAACCAGGGAGTCGCCTTCCCTTCATCGAGTTCGCGGCGGGCGACGGACGCCGGCGCTCGCTTGCCGATCTCTGCGACGGTCCATGGTGGACCCTCATCGCGATGGGCGTGAGTGACGCACCCTCGACCATCACCGCGCTCCGCTCGACGGCCTTAGCCGCGAGCGTGAGTCCATCGTGGCTTGCACTTCGCGCACTCGCCACACCGGAGGCCCACGCCGACGCGACTCCGATTCTCCGGGACATGAGTGAATCGGAACCGCGCCTGCTGGTGGTCCGGCCCGACCTCCATGTCTTCGGGTTGTGGCCGCTCGCGCGGGCAACACAGGCGCTGGTCGCGCTTCGTCGGGCGTTGACCTTGGCCGGGGAAGGGACGGCGCCCTGATTCATGGCGGGACTTGCTGAGCTTCGCCGTCTCGAAACCTGGACTCGGGAGCTTTCGGCGACTCCCGATCGAGTCCGCACGGCGCTACGCACCACCATCGCCTGCACGGCCGCGACGCTCGTCACGCAGTCTCTTCACCTTGATCAGGGCTTCTGGGCGGTCATCACAATCCTTGTTCTTGCGCCGCCGACTGTGGCCGCCAGCATTCGAAAGGCAACTTTTCGCCTGCTCGGAACCGCGTCGGGCTGCATGATCGCCGTCGGGTCGGTGGCGCTCTTCGCCCAGCAACCTCCGTTGCAGATGGCGGCTGTCTTTCTCACGCTCGCGGTCGCGCTCTACTTCGCCACGGGTCGTGTGGCCCCCTACTCCTACTTCTGTGCGGCGTTCACCACCTCCATCGTCTTCTATGCCGCGGTGCAGGACCCTGCACGCGCCGGCGATTTCGCATGGGCGCGCTTCAAGGAGATTTCTCTGGGGGTGCTCATCTCGGGGGCCAGCCACATGCTCATCTGGCCGGTGCATGCCGATCGAACTCTGCGCGAAGGAGTCGCGCGCAAGATCGAGCAGGCGGTCGCGCTCCTTGATGCACTGCGCGAGACGGCCCCCACGATGACCGAAGCGGAGATCATTGCGCCTCCGCCATCGAGCGAGCGCATGGCTGCACAACTCGACCTCCTTGACACCGCGGCCGGACTTCATGAACGCGTCTATGAACATCGCCATGCGTGGGAAGCGGTGATCGGTGTTGTTGAAGCAGTGCGCCTGGCGTGCAATGAATGTGCAAGGCTCTCACTCGCCGCCGGCGCTCGCGAGGGTCTCGCACCACTTCGCCACGAGCTCACCGCGGCGCTCGACGCGCTCTCCATGCAGGCGCGCGAGTGCGCGGCGGCCCTCAGGACGGAGCGCGTGGTCAATCTGTCCGCGACGAGCCCCTTCGAGGGGCTCGACGGGGCTCTTGCGCGGCAGCGTGCTCCCGGTCACGGGGTCCCATGGAAGCCCGATCAGCTTGCCGCAGCGGCCGCCACCGTCGAAGCCCTGCGTTCAGCCTGGAGCCTTCTGGGGCGGCTGGGTCCCGAGTCGAATGCGGCGCTTGGCCATGCGGCGCCTTCTGCTGCCTCGGTCATCGTGCAGCCTCTCCAGCCCCCATCGCTGCTTCCGCTCGACGACAGCCGCGTGCGCTGGGCCATCAAGGGTGCCCTTGCCGCGAGCGTCGCGATTCTCCTGGGTGCCTCACTGCGGTGGTCGATGGGCGTGCCCGCCACCGCAACCTGCGTGGTCCTGGCCGTCACGGGCTCATTGGGTGCGCTCGTGCAGAAGTCGGGCTTGCGGCTCCTCGGCACATTGGTGGGAGGCATCCTCGCGCTCATGATCCTCATGTTCGTCATGCCGATCGCTGAAGGACCTGCCGCACTCGTCACCATCGCCGCGTTGATCTTCTTCCCCTGCGCGTGGCTCCTTGCCGGCAGTGATCGAGTGAGCTACCTCGGCCTTCAGGCGGCCTTTGCCTTCTGCTTCGGGGCGCTCGGTCCACTCGAACCGAGCATCGATCTCTGGACGCCGACCAGTCGAATCCTCGGTGTCATCGTTGGACTCCTGATCACGGGAGTCGTCTTTACCCTGCTCTGGCCGGTCTACGCGACGACACAGTTTCGAGAGTCTGCCGCGAAGACCCTGGGGATCATCCGCAACATTCTCAATGATGCCCTCAACCTTCAGTTCACTCAGACGCTCGTCTCACTGCCTCGGCAGCGTGCGCTGTATGACGCGCTGGCGGCGACCACGCGCGTTCTCGCCGAAGCGGAATATGAGGATCCCGCGGGGAAGCATCTCGATCGCACGGCGGCTGTCGATCTGCTCACGACGCTTCGACTTCTCACTCGCAGCGCCATTCTCTGGCGGCAGGCGCAACTCGCTGCGGGTGCACACTTCCCCTCATCTGCATCGACCAAGGCGCTGGCAAGCGCGGGTGAGGCGCTGGTCGAGCACATTGATCGCCTCGCGAGGGCCATTGCCGTCGGCGCTGCACCGAGCGACGAGCCCGCGACCGAGGCCGCGATCCACGCGCTCAATGCCGCGATCACGACCGACAGCGAGAGCCTCCAGGGCCAAGGATGGTCAATCACTCAAGTGGATGCTCTCTTCGCGTGCGTGGAACACGCCCGGGCCCTGCACGCGCTGCTCCTTCGCGGGGAGCAACTGGCCCGAGCCCTTCGGATCACAAGGGCGACGGGGCTCGCGTACGCTTCCCCGACCCGCTGATTGGGCGTTCGATGGGCAGCATTCGACTCAAACTTGCGCTTTCATTCCTGACGGTCGGCGTCCTCTCCGTCGGCATCACCGCATGGCTGGCGACGGCGGCCGCGGCCGCGAGCCTGACCCAGGCGCAGGTGCAGGACCTCATCCAATGGGTCATGCTCTGGAGCGTGCTGGTCATCAGCGCCGTGCTGTTGCTGAGCCTTGTCCTGAGCTCCGGGTTCACTCGGCCGATCAGCAGGCTCACCATCGCGTCGCGCTCCCTCGGCGAGGGCCGTCTCGAAGTTCGCGTCAGCGATGAACGCACCGATGAGATCGGCGACCTTGCGCGCGCATTCAACGACATGGCGGCGCGGCTCGAGAGCGCCCACTGGGGCATGGAGGAAGCGAACCGTCGACTCCAGGAGACGAACCAGCTTCTGCGCCGCGAAACAGGCGAGCAGCGCGAGCGCATCGAGACTCTCTCACGCATCGCCGAAGAGTTCTCGCGCATTCAGGATCGCGACATTCTCCTGACCCGTGTGCTCACCGAAGCGCGCCGGCTCACCACCGCCGACGCAGGCAGCGTCTACCTCCGCGAGGGCGATGAACTGGTCCTCTACTTCCCGCAGAACGACACCCTGTCGCGCCGCACTCAACCACGCGATCAGGAGATGCGGCGGCTCTTCTATGTGCAGCAGCGACTGCCGCTCTCCACCGGGTCGATCGCCGGAGCGGTCGCGCTGACCGGCCGCGTCCTCAACATTCCCGATGTGCGGCGCATTGATCCCGGGGCGCCCTATCGCTTCGAAGCTCGCTTCGATGAGCAGGCCGGATACCTGACACGCGCCATGCTGACCGTGCCGCTCATCACCGAGTCCGCTGGTACCGTCGGCGTGCTGCAACTCATCAACCCCTCGGAGTCGGGCGGGGTTCCGGGCATCTTCACGGCCGCCGATGAACGACTCATGGCCAACTTCGCGGGGCTTGCGGGCATTGCCATCGAACGGGCCCAGCTCACGCGTTCGATCATCATGCGCATGATCCGCATTGCCGAAGCGCGCGATCCCACCGAGACCGGTCCACATGTCAACCGGGTCGCCGATGTCTCCATGCATCTCTTCGACGCGTGGGCGAGGCGGCATGGACTTGATGTCTCGGAAGCCGGTCGGCGCCGCGATCGACTTCGCATGGCGGCCATGCTGCACGATGTCGGCAAGGTCGCCGTTCCCGACTCGGTGCTGCGCAAGGTCGGGCCGCTCACCGACGAGGAGCGTCACCAGATGCAGCAGCATGTTCTGGTCGGCGCCGGTCTCTTCGCCGGCTGGCAGACGCCGCTCGACCAGGCCGCACGCGATGTCGCGCTCTTTCACCATGCGCGCTGGGACGGTCTCGGCTACCCCGATGCCGAGCAACTCCGCTCCCTTCGTTCAGTGCTGGGTGACGAAGTGGCGGACATGGGCACTCCCGCTGGAGATCACATCCCGCTCTTTGCGAGGATCGTGGCCGTGGCCGATGTCTTTGACGCCCTCGCCTCCCGGCGCAGCTACAAGGACGCCTGGCTTCCTGAGCGCATTCTCGGCGCGGTCCGCGCCGAAAGCGGCAAGGCGTTCGACCCGGAGCTGGTCTCGATCTTCGAGCAGGAGTTCGAGGACCTGCTCGCACTGCGAGCCCGGTATCACGGCGACGAGAACTGACTCGAGCCCGGTGGTCAGCTTGAGCGTCGCTTCGATCGTGGCGCCTGCGCCAGTGACTCAAGCTCAGCTTGAATGTCCCGTTCCGCATCGAGCCAATTGCTCATCTCGTCGCCGCCGCGCTCCTGCCAGCGCAGGAACGCTCGAAGCGCGATCTCCTCCCCGAGGCGCGCCGGGTCAACGGCCACGGCCGACGGAGAAGCACGGCGCTTCGACTTCGGTGCGGCGCTTGGCTTCTTCGCCTTGCCACTCGGCGCGGACTTCGCCTTACGAGCTGCACCCCCGCTCGCCTTCGCTGCGGCGCCACCGCTGCGGCTCTTTCCACCGCGAGCCGAGCGCGAGGCTGACAACTTCTTCACTCCGTCGCGTGCCATTGTCTGACGCGCCGCGACTCCGGATCGATGCTTCTTCTTGGCCACGATGATCTCCTGTGAGGGTGATCATAGCCATGGCCGACGCTCGGCTACGCTCCGAACCAATGCAGCAGCACACCGACACTGTTTCGGTCGACGCCGAACTCACGCGCCGCGCCGCGGGACTTCTCTGCGTTGGCTTTGAAGGCGCCACACTCGACGACACCACCGCATCACTCCTGCGCCAAGGCGCAGCGGGAGTGATCCTCTTCTCGCGCAACTTTGTCGACCGCCAGCAGTTGGCGGCGCTCTGCAATGACATTCTGGAGGCCGCCGACCACCATGTCATCATCGCGGTGGACCATGAGGGCGGCCGCGTGCAGCGCTTCAAGGGAGCGGGGTTCACCGATCTGCCAGCGGCCCGGACGCTGACCGATGCCACCGCGGCATTCGAGGCGGCGGCTACGGCCGCGCGCGAGCTCCGACATGTCGGTGTGAACCTCAACTTCGCACCGGTGCTCGATGTCGACAGCAATCCCGCGAACCCGATCATGGGCGATCGAAGCTTCGGCAGCGATCCGGCCCATGTGGCTTCGCTCGGCACTTCGTTCGTGCGTGGCTTGCAACGCCATGGCGTCGCCGCCTGCGGCAAGCACTTTCCGGGGCATGGCGATACATCGCTTGACAGCCATCTTGACCTGCCCCGCGTCTCGCATGACCGCGCGAGACTCGAAGCGGTCGAGTGGCCGCCCTTCCGCGCAGCGATTGCCGCCGGTGTCGCAGCGATCATGACAGCCCATGTCGTCTACGACGCGATCGACCCGGGAGTCCCCGCGACCATGAGTCGAGTGCTGCTCGAGGGGACGCTGCGTGGCGAGATGGGTTACGAGGGCGTCATCGTGAGCGACGACCTCGACATGAAGGCCATCAGCGATCACTACGAGGCAGGAGAGGCCGCCGTGCGTGCCATTGAGGCGGGCGTCGATCTCATCCTCTGCTGCCGGAATCCTGCGCATCGGGATGCCGCGCATCAGGCCATTGCTCAAGCAATCGCCTCGGGTCGCCTCTCCAATGATCGGGTCGAAGCGTCGTTGGCTCGCATCAGGAACCTCGCTCGACAGTTCGGATGAGTGGTTCGCTTGCGAGTGCCGGTGGCCGGCTTTAGGCTGCGAGGCAACTTCGCGCGACGCCTCCAGAACCCGGACCAAGGAGCCCTCCCATGTTGACGAGAACTCTCTCCCTGCTGCTTGCTTCCACCATCGTGCTCCTGGCCGGAGGGTGCGGTAGCACTCCGATGTCCACCCGCATCATGCGAAGTACCGCCATCCTCGAGGAGTTTCAGTCGAGCGACAGGCCCATTCCCGCTTCGACACTTGAGAATGCCGCCGGCGTCGCCATCCTGAGCGAAATCTCCGCCGGCGTCGGAATCGGCGGCTCGGGCGGCGAGGGCATTCTGCTGCGGCGCCTGAACAGCGGCTGGTCGCAGCCCATCGCGGTCAGCGTGGGCTCCGGCACGATCGGCGTTCAGCTCGGCGCCAAGGGACGCGAGATGGTCGTCATCTTCAACACCGACGCGGGTGTCATGCGCGCCGCCACGCAGGGCACGACGATGGTCGCGTCGGCCAGCGGGACCGCTGGAGATGCGAGCGGCACCACCTCGGCCATGAGCGGTGCTCCGCCCGCGACGGAGATCTTCTCCCGGTCACAGGGTCTTTTCGGTGGCGCGTTCGTGGGTGGCTTCAACATCCAGGTTGACACCGCGGTGAACCAGGAGACCTATGGTTCTCAGTTCTCGACGCTCGACCTGCTTGAAGGTCGTGGCACCCCCCAACCCGGCATGATGCGCATCGAGCGCCTGCTCGACGGTCGGTGACCCGAGGTCAAGGCGCCTTTGGTGAGCCGATGATCGCGGCCATGCGCCCGCTTCGCGCGCCGTCGCGTCGATAGCTGAAGAATTCGCTTCGCCCGGCGACGGTGCAGGCATCGGCGCGATCGATCCGCTCCGACGAGAGACCCGCCGCCTCGAGTTGCATGATCACCGCCGCAGCGAGGTCGATGGTCGGCTTCGCGCTCGCTCGTGCTCGCACGCAAGCGCCGAGGCCAAGGTCGCGAAAGGCGTGCGCCACTTCTTCGCCCACTTCAAAGGCCTCGACACCGATGCATGGCCCAAGCGCCGCTCGAAGCTCTTCTCGTTCGGCTCGGAGCGCCACGAGCCGCTCCACGGCGGCGTGCACAACCTCGGCCACCACGCCGCGCCATCCCGCGTGAATCGCGGCCACCGCACCGGACCGCGGGCAGGCCAGCAGAATGGCGGCACAGTCGGCGATGGTGACCATCATGGCTGCGCCGGGGGCCACCGAAACCAATGCATCGGCCTGAGGATCGGCCTCGGACGCGGGGTCTCTTCGAGGGCCTCCCGCCGGTGGCGACACACTCACTTCGACAATCGCCGCGCCATGCACCTGGTGCACGCGAGCCACGCGACGATCGCTCAAGCCCACTGCCGATTGAAAGCGCCGCAGGTTCTCCGCGCGATTCTCGGCCGGATCACTGAGTTCGACCGGCACGCCACCGGCACGGCCAAGGTTCATCGAATCAAAGGGTGCCGCACTCACGCCGCCATGCCGCGTCGAGAAGCCATGGGGCACTCCCATCGATGCGAGCTTCGGCGATCGAAGGAACACCTGCCCTCCCGTCCGCACTCGTTCGAGCGTGCCCACGGCGTCACCTCGACTCGGGGTCCGGAGGCGCCAGCGGAGCCACCGCAATGCGCTCGCGACCGAACTCATCCATCAGCGCCGTGAAGACCTCGCCTGTCGCCTGGCCATCGGGGAACTGCATCCACCCGAAGAGCGTCCAACTCCACGCGTTGATTCGAATCACTCTCGGCAGCGCGGGACATGGCGCTCCCGGAGAGTCGGCCGCGGGCTCGATGGAGAGTTCGACCACGCGCACCGGCTGGACCGTGCCCTTGGTCCAGACATACTTGAGCGTGCCGCGCGCTGGATCGCGCTCCACCCGCTCGTAACGGGCACTTCGGCCAGCCACCTCGAAGCGAGCCGCCTGCATCGCCTCCTCGGTGCGCTCCCAGACCTCATCGAAGGTGCCATAGACATGCACCCTGTTGGAGCACCCTGCGGTAGCGGCCGCCAAGGCGGTGAACATCATGACCGTGAGTGTTCGAACGAGTCGCATCAGATGCAGAGACTATCGACCGACTCCCGCCATCTCCCGCAGAGAGTGCGTGCACGACGGTGACTTGCGGACTCTTGCCGCCAGAGGGATGATTCGACCATGCTCAAATCCATGATCGGCGTCGGGCTCCTTGCGATCACTTCACTTCTCTCCCAAGGGTGCACCAACCAGTCGAAGCCGGCGGCGCCCCCGACCTTCCGCCAGGTCTCGGACACCATGATGCCTCACATGGGCGCCGGCAACTGGGTGGTGATCGCCGATGCATCATTCCCGAAGTCATCGCATGCGGGGTGGCGCACCACACCGATGAACATCGATCCGATCGAGGCGCTTCGAGATGTGCTCGCCTCATCCGCCGCATACGGCCATGTGACTCCGGTCATCTGGGTTGATCGTGAACTGATGGCGATCACACCGTCGGAGGTTCCGGGCATCGACCAGTTCAGGAGCGCGGTGCAGCGCGAAGCGGGCGAGGTGGCCATCGACAGCTCCCGCACGCAGCAGCAGATCATCGATCGCCTGCGGCAGGTGTCGCAGACGCATCGAGTGGCCATCATCAAGACTCCAAATCCCCTGCCCTACAGCACGATCTATGTCGAGTTCCTGCATGGGAACTGGACTCCGGCCCAAGAGGCCGCTCTTCGGGCACGCCTTGGTGGGTAAGGCGATGCCTGCCCGGCGGTGGCAGGGCCGAGAACACGGCGGCGGCTCATGCCACCGTCTTGGTTGCGCGAAGAGCGATGGCCTTGGTTTGACATCGCAGGCTGAGGGCTACACTCGGGTCCAATGCTCACCTCTGAAGTCCGTGGTCGGGAGCGCCGCGATGGCGCCCGTTCGAAGTTGTCACGCATGGTCCGCGGACTTCTCTCCGCGCTGGTCACAACTGCTCTCACCCTGATCGCCTTGACGCCCTCTGACGCTCAGGCGCAGGGGTACATCTGCGCCGAAGGCGGCGGCGGTCCAAGCGGCGGAAGCTGGGCGCCGTCGGTCTTCGGTTGGATGGTGCAGCATGGCGGCGCAGCCAAGGTGGTGGTCCTGGGGACCAGCGGTACTGATCCCGCCATCCAGAACGCGTTCCTCAATGCCGGGGCGAGCAGCGTCACCTTCGTGAATGTGACCGCAGCCAATGCGAACAATGCCACGACGGCCGGCATCATCGCTTCCGCCGACATCATCTGGATGCGCGGCGGTGATCAGTGGCAGTACATCAATCTCTGGAACAACACGCTGACCGAGGCAGCAATCCGTTCCGTGTACGACAACGGTGGTGTTGTGGGCGGAACGAGCGCGGGGTGCGCCGTGCTCGGCAAGGTCATCTACAACGCCCAGATCGGATCACTGACGCCGAAGCAGGCGCTTCAGAACTCCACCCACCCGTGGATGACCTTCACGACCGACTTCCTGGAGCTCGTCCCGGGAGTGCTCTTCGACACCCATTTCACGGAGCGCGGGCGCATTGGTCGCCTTGCGCCAATGCTGGCGAACCGCTGGCAGGTCGCCGGGATTGATCTCCTCGGGATTGGTGTTGACGATCGCACGGCCCTCTGCGTCTATCCCGATCTCACGGCCGAGGTCCGCGGCGAGGGTTCGGTCACCTTCCTCCACCGGGTGCCGGGCACATTTCAGGTGGTCGAGAGCGGAAAGCCCGCGATCATCGCCCCGATGGTGCATACGCAACTCACCGAGGGCTATCGATACGACCTGGTGGCTCGGCAGGTGATTGAGCGACCGGAGTCCGCCGTCATCTGCGATCCGCCTTCGGGTCATCCGTCGGTGAGCCAGGCGGTGCAGCTCAACGGCTCGAATGCGTCGGCGCCGACCCTCGGCGAGAAGCGACTCTTCGACAGCAACGACCCCAACGCTCTCTTCCTCGGCAAGCTGACAGTGCTCGCGGGCAACAATCGATTGGCACGAACCTTCATCAGCTCGCAGACCTGGAACTCCACCGACTTCGATGAGAATCGGGTCGGAGGCCCACAGTGGGGCATGACCTTCGACCACCACTGGCTCAATCTGCTGCTCGACGGCAACACGCTGGTGAACGCCAGCGAGCCGGCGCTCCTGACCGCCGCAGCGCCCGCCACCGGTCTCGAGGGCTCCATCGTGATCCTCGACAGCTACGGCATGACGAGCTCGGATGTCTCCACCTATCTCTCCTCCGCGAACTCGATAGGACCACGGCAATCTTCCGCCATCGAGAATGCACGCCTGCACCTGATCCGCGCACCATGGTCCTATCGCATGGATCTCCATCGCGTCGTCTCTCCGGCTGGCGTCGCGGACATCAACTTCGATGGCTCGGTGGATGGTGCCGACCTCGCGCTTCTGCTTGGAAGCTGGGGCGCGGCGCCGATCTTCATCGGTGTCGTGAACGCCGATCTCAACAACGATGGTGTCGTCGACGGCAGCGACCTGGCGCTGCTCCTGGGAAGCTGGTCGACGCCCTCTTGACCTCGGGTCCATCGGCTCGCTGAACGCTGGTCGCACGGCCATCGCGACGCCTCGTCAACCCGTCGAGGATTGTTCAGGTCTGAAGGGCAGAGGCTGCTTCAGGACTGAAGGCCGAGGCGCGCCTGCTTCGCGGCGAACTCCGCCTGCTCGCGCTTGTTGGCGCTGGCGAGGGGCTGCCCGCTGCGAATCGCCTCGATCTCGAGGCGCGTCAGGTGCATCGACTCGAAGTCGTAGTCGCGCCACGCTTCACACGCCACGGGCACGATCGGCTGAATGAGGCGGAACATCGCCTGCGCGAAGTCCTGAATCTCCCGCTGGGCATGAGGATCCATGCGCAGGGAGAGGAATCGCAGCGTGTTGTGCAGGTCGCACTTCCAATACCACTCGGTGTAGACGCTCACGGGGAGCGCCGCTCGTGCGAGCTCCCGCGCCACTCCCTTCTCGGTGAGCGCGAGATAGTCGCGGTAGTTCGCCTCGGCGCGCTCGAGCAACGCGAGGAACTCCTCGGCTGTCGAGACTTCGACCGGCTCATCGCCCCCCTGCCGATTGACCTTGCTCTGGGCGCGGATGCTCTCGAGCGAAGGTCTGAAGAAGCGATCGGGCACGATCGAGTAGCGCGCCGAATACTCGTTGACATTCGCCGTGCGATGACGAATCCACTGCCGGGCCACGAACATCGGCATGGCGACATGGAACTTGAACTCGATCATCTCGAAGGGCGTCGTGTGACGATGCCGGAGCAGATAGCGCACCAGCGTGCGATCCTCGCTCACCTGCTTGGTCCCCTGGCCGTAGCTCACGCGCGCTGCCTGCACGATGGCGGAGTCGGCGGTCTGTCCCTGCGGGACGAGCCTCGGCATGACATCGACCAGGGCGATGAAACCATGATCGTGCACCGGGATCTCCCAGCGCGAACATCCCTTCATCACATCGTGAAGTGGAGTCTCGGCCGCCACCCGGCGCATCGCCTCTCCGGCGGCGCCCGAGGAATCCACGCCGCCTTCGGGTTGTGTCGCGACAGGAGTCATCGGCGTGCCCCCTTCGCGGACCGGGCGCGTCGACTCTTTGGTTGCATGCGGCTCTCGACTTGGCGTTCCACTCACACTCGGCAGCGTACCGCCACGCGTCAAGGCTGACGGTGGTGTTCAACCCACGCCGTGAGCCACCCGCGCACGGCGTTGGCGGTCCCTGGGAGCATCGGCTTCCCACCTGCGGAGAGTTCCGGCGCAAGATTCGGCTTGGTCGGCCATTCAATCGTGATCCGCGTGAGCGCGTCGGGAAGATTCGCCAGTCGGCGCCCCTGGAGCGCGGTGCGCTGATCCGAGGGCCACGCTTCAGGATCAGCGGGGCTCGCTGGTGCTGGCGCCGGCTCGGGGTCGACCGCCACTCTCAAGCCATCAAGGAACTCGTTCTCCGAAGTCGGGAACAGTCCTCCATGGCCAGCCGACCAGCGCAACAACTCCCACCCGAGCGTGCGCATCGCATTGTCCGTTTCCGATGCCGTGCGACGAACCCCGCCGGTCACGAGGCACCCGCCGACAATTGTGGCGATGCAGAGCAGCACAAAGAAGCTGCCGAACCAGTAGACGAAGACGCGCCCGGAAATTGTGCCTGGAATCGGGCCTTCGCCATCGGGTCCATCGCGCCGCGGCTGCGCCCCGGCCCGCGAGGGGTCACCCGGAGAGCGGTCGGGGGACAGGGAACGAGCGTCGCTCACATCCGCATTCCTTCGAACTTGACGCGCTGGCGGCTGCGGCGCGGATCCGCCTCCGGAACGGCTGAGAGAAGGGCCTGCGTGTAAGGATGCTGCGGACGGTTGATGATGTCGTCGCGGTCACCCTCCTCCACGATCTTGCCGTTGTACATGACGGCGATCCGGTCACAGACATGGTGAATGACCGCCATGTCGTGACTGATGAAGAGGAATGACAGACCGAACTCATCCTGGAGATCGGAGAGAAGATTCAGAATCTGGCTCTGGATGCTCACATCGAGCGCGCTGGTGGGCTCGTCGCAGACAATGAGCTCCGGCTCGAGCGCGAGGGCCCGCGCAATCGCGACGCGCTGACGCTGGCCTCCGGAGAACTCATGCGGATAGCGATCCGCGGCGGCCTTCCAGAGTCCACATCGCTCAAGCAGACTCTCCACGCGATGACGCAGCTCATCGCCGCGCGCCAATCCATGCACTTCGAGCGGCTCACCGACGATGCGACCGACGCGCATGCGGGGGTTCAGACTGCCGCCCGGATCCTGGAAGATGATCTGCATTCGCCTTCGCAGCTTGCGCATGGAGGCGTAGCCCTGGGAGAAGACATTGACGCCGTCGAAGAGGACCTCGCCGCCGGTCGCGGGAATGAGCCGGAGGATGGTCCGACCCACCGTTGTCTTGCCGCAGCCCGACTCACCGACGAGTCCGAGCGTCTCACCGCGCCGAATGTGGAAGCTCACGCCATCGATCGCCTTCACGAAGCCGACCGTGCGCTGGAGGAAGCCGCGACGGATGGGAAACCAGGTGCGAAGGTCGCGGACTTCGAGCAGAGGGCGCTCGGCGCCGCGCGGGGCGGACCCGGGAGCGGGATTCGGGCTGGTGCGCTCGGTGGTGGCCACGGGAGGAGCATCGTAGCCGCAACCAGATGGCCGAACAGGTGCTTCGGCAGCCACCGCGCCGCAGGGCACTCCCCTTTGACCACAAGGGGCCTTCCAACTCGCGCGGCGCCGCTCCTCAGCGCTGATCGAGTCGCAGCGCCACCACGCCGACCTCGCCGCTCGGATTGGCGACGGTGAGCGTGACCTCCGACCCGCGCAGCAGTCGGTTGGCGACCAGACGCACAAGGCGCGTGTAGAACTCATCAACCGATGCCACGCTCTGGCCATCGACGGCGGTGATGATCGTGCCCGCGTCGAGCGAACGGGCCATGGACGAGCCGGGGGCGATCTCTTCAATGAGCACTCCGCGCCGGAACGGCACACCCATGAGCGCACAATTCTCCGGGGTCGCGGTGGAGAGCCGCATGAGCCCCGACGCGCGCACCGCCGCGGCGTAAGCGACATAGCTCACTTCGGGATCACTCGGGACGAGCGCCGCTTGGAGCGTGAGCCGCTCTCCTGACTCACCGGAAGTCTCCGGTCGCCAGAGATCGATCTTCACTCGCGCGCCGGGGCGCTGCGTGCCAACCACGGCGAAGACCTGCTTCTGGGCTGCCACTCGAACTCCGGCGATGGCCGTGATGACATCGCCCACTCGAAGTCCCGCGTCGGCGGCCGGACTGCCCGGCACGACCGAGGTGACCAGAACTCCCTCGCCCTGCGGCGTGCGCAGCGCAGCGGCGACCATCGGGTCGCCATCGGGCCGGCGCACCTGGCGAAGATCCGCGAGCCCGATCACGGAGACGCCGAGATACGCGCGTTCGGCGCGGCCGGTTGAAATGATCTGCGTGACGACGCTCTCGATCATCTCCATGGGAATCGCGAGTCCGATGCCCGCCGACTGCCCCTGGCCGAGCGTGCTTCCACGCCCCGTGGCAATGGCCGTGTTCATACCGATCACGCGCCCCATGATGTCCGTGAGCGGACCGCCGCTGTTGCCCGGATTGATCGCGGCATCCACCTGGATGAAGTTCTCATAGTCAAGGTCGGCCAGACCCGCCGTTCGACCCACTCCGGAGACAATGCCGCTTGAGACGCTGAAGCGGAAGTCGAAGGGACTGCCGAAGGCGAAGACGAGTTCCCCCTGACGCGGCTCATCGCTCGAGCGCTGCGCCGGCATGAGGCCACCCGAAGGAATGCGGAGCACCGCGACATCGGCGCGAAGCTCCATGCCGACCAGCGTCGCTTCGCGGCGCGATCCATCGAAGAGCTGCACCTCGATGGTGCTGGCGCCGTCGACAACATGGGCATTGGTCACGATGTGACCGAGGTCATCCCAGATCCAACCGGAGCCCGAACTGGCAAAACCTCGACTGCCGCCGCGCCCCCGCGTCACGCCCGCCGTACTCACATGGACCACGCTCGGCTCAACCACGCGAGCGACATCGCGCGACGCCTGGTTCAGCGCATCGAGAATCGGATTGTCGAGAAGCCGCCTCGACGCCTCACGCACCTCAGCTTCCGTTCGCGCGGCTCGATAGCCGCGATAGGCCATGGGACCAGCCACGAGCAGCACCGCCGCCGCGATCACCACCACGATCGCCGGTCCAAGATGCTCGACTCGTCGCACCGTGTCTCCTTCTGTTCGGCCTGATCAGGCCTGCGTTCCACGAAGGGCGGCGAATCGGGCCGCCTCCTCGGGGGGCATCCGGATGGGGTGTTCGCCGAGAGCACCACTTCGGACTCGCTCGCGCCACTTCGCCGCTGCACTCTCCACGGCGGAGCCGAGGTCAACCAGCGGTCTCGCGAACGCAGGCTGCCAATCGGTCAATCCAAGCAGATCGTGCAGCACCACCACCTGCCCATGGCACGACGCGCCGGCGCCGCAGCCGATGACGGGAATGGTCGCACGCCGAACGATCTCGGCGCTTACCTCTTCTGGGCACGCCTCGATGAGCAACATGGTGGCCCCCGCCGCTTCGAGAAGCCTCGCATCATCGAGGAGCGCGGCGGCGGCGGAGGCGGTTCGGCCCTCGGCGGCATATCCGCCGCGCAGCTTCGCGCGCTGTGGTCGGCTTCCGATGTGCGCGACGACGGGCACCCCGGCTCGCGACAGTGCCGCGACCAGTCCGGCATGCGCGCCGTCGACTTCCAGCTTCACCAGATCGGCGCTGCCTTCCGTCATGAAGCGCCCCGCGTTGCGGATCGCCTCCGCCTCGGAAGGCTGGTAGCTCATGAACGGCATGTCCGCCATCACCACGCAACGCGGTGCGCCGCGCTTGACTGCGGCCGTCAACGCAATCATGAGCTCAAGTGGCGCATGAATGGTCGACGGGAACCCCAGGACCACTTCTGCCGCGGTGTCACCGACCAGCAGCACTTCGACTCCCGCGCGCTCGAGCCAGCGCGCCGTGGTCGCGTCGTAGCAGGTGAGACAGGCGAAGCGGCCACCTTCGCGCGCCTGACGCTGGAGCGACCGAAGGCTCACCTCGGCCCGCTCGGCGGAATGCGCCGATGAGGTGGCGGTGCGGTCGCTCGACGAGCGCTGCGTCATGGAGAGGATTCTAGGGAGGAGCCGCCCAATGGAAAGGGAGAGGCCGGGGCGCGGGAGGGATTGATGATCGCGTTATCCCGCCCGCAGACGATGATCTCCGCAATCTCCGCGGCTTCCGCGAGACTCGCCTTCGCCTGCTCGAGGTCGAAGCAAGGTGACAAGACCTGCCCGGCGGCGAGGTGCTCCTGCGTGGGAACTGCGTCACCCGCCACCAGCACCGTGAGGCGCGGCAGTGACAGGAGGAGGCCCGCCGTACCCGGGGTCACCCCAGGGAGCGGAAAGAGGTCCACCCCCGGTGCGAGGTGATCCGGTGACGGGCGGCAGCGCTCGAGGCGCTCGATCTCCTGCTTGAGCATCGACGCCACTTCCATGTCGCCGGCGCCATGCGCCTCACGGAATCGCGTCACGAGATCGGCGCCGATCACCTCACGCTCAATCTCGCCGATGATCCACTCGGCGTGACCAAAGGCCTCGAGGCCGCGCCGCCGCAGCGGATGAAACGAGGTGAGAAAGACATGCGTGACCTGCTCAGGCAGGACCCCTGCGCGCTCATGCAGCCTCGGCACGAGAAACTTCTCCGGCAGCGACGGGTCGACCAGGATTCGCCGGTCGCCCGCGTCAATCAGCGTGGTCGTGGCGTGCGCAGGGCGAACTTCGCCCTTCTCGCCCCAGAGCGGATGCGCGGCCATCGCGCCGATCGAGATCACCCGAAATGAAATCACGGTCGAAGGGCTCACTCTCCATCCGCCTCCCGCGCCAGTCGCGCGAGTGGATTCGACGGGTCGTTCCGCAGTTCCTCGAGCGCCTTCATCACCAGCGGCGGAACGAAGAGCGACAGCTTCTCGATCGAGCCACCGAAGGCCGCGATCTGTCGAATGAGACTGCTCGAGGTGTAGGCGAAGGTCTCGCCCGCGACGATGAAGACCGTTTCAAGACCGGCCACCTGGCGATTGGTGATGGCCAACTGGCACTCGCCCGCGAGGTCCGTCACATTTCGAATGCCGCGGATCATCGTCACCGCGCCGTGGCGTCGCGCGAAGTCGACGGTGAGATCGTGATAAACCTCCACCCGGCAGGCGGCACCATCGGGCTCGCGCTCGAGGAGTTCCTTGACCAGCGCCCGAGCCATCGAGACCCGTTCCTCAATGGAAAAGAGGGGCTCCTTCTTCGGGTTTCGCCCGATCCCCACCACGATCTCGTCGAAGAGGCGTCGGCTGCGGCGGAGCACATCGAGGTGACCCAGCGTGACGGGGTCGAAACTGCCTGCATAGACGGCCAGATGTCGGTTCACGGTCGCTCCAGATGGCATGGTCGACATGGACCGACAGGGTAGCGATGGCGGCCGTCACGGTCGCTGGACCAGACCTCGACCGAATCGAACGATCTCCCGGTGCACCGTGGTGGTGGGCGACCTCCTCCACGCGTGCTCAAGAAGCCCCTGGATCGGCCCTGACTCGGTTGTGCCTCCACGAGCAGGGCCCTTTTTCTGCGCCGAGGATGATCGTGACGAGGCCGGGGCGCAGAAGAGGGCCCCGTGTCACGACCCGTGAGGGTGCGACACGGGGCTTCTCCGTGGGGACTTGTTGCGAACTCGTCGTTGCGCGGAGCCTCAGTTGACGGGCGCCCCTCGGCGTCCGCCACCTTCACCATCGCCTCGACCTCGGCCGCCGCCAAACTGACGCCGCATCTCCTCGATGGCCGCGGCGCGCTCGGTCTCATCGAGCACGCCGTCGTTGTTCGTGTCGAAGCGGCGGGCCTGCTCGCGAATGCCCTCAGGCATGTCGGCGATTCGACCCGTTCCAAGCATGCCTCCGCCCTGCCCACCACCTGGGAAGTCTCCCCAGCGTCCGCCGCGCCCGCGCTGCGGAAGCTTCTCCTGCTGCTCTGGAGAGAGGAGATCGCGAAGCCGACGCATGTAGGCGTCGTTGAGGTCGCCGCGCTTGGAGAGCATGTCCTGCATCGGATCGGGCGTGTCGCCGCCCACGCCGAAGCGACGCCCCATGCCCATGCCCATCGGAGGCAGACCGTTCACCATCGAGATGATCGCCCCCGACTGTTCAACGATGTCGAGCGGCTCCTGTCGGCGCAGGTGCGTCATCATCCGCTCGTTGAGCGATGCCACATCGACGCCGAATTGCGTGCTGAGATTCGCGATGGCGGTGCGCACTTCGGGCGTGATGTCATCCCACTCGAGCGCCGCCTCGAACGCGCGCTCGGCCTGCGTCGGTCGGTAGACCCGGTCATAGCCGGCCACCAGTGCAGCGCGCTGGACCTGCGAACGAAGCTCTTCCGGCAGCAGGGCCACGACCTCGACCCGGTACCGATCATTGATGTCTCGCACCGCGCGGTGCAGATCCGCCGAGCGTCGCGCCGTGTCCTCGACCTCGCGTGAGTTGCCCGACTGGGCCGCTCGGAGGAAGCGGATCTCACTCTGCTCGAGGAAGGTGTTGCGCGCCCGGAGGGCCTGATCGAGCTCCATCTCATAGCGGTCAAGCGTCGGAACGAGCGTCGCCATGACCTCTTCGCTCAGGTTCGCTTCATCGAGGATGGCAAAGAGATCGACCTGCTCGCCGGAGAGAGAACCGAGCGGAATGGTGCGTTCCCGGCGCATGAAGCGATCGAAGGACTCCCACTTCTCCGCCTGCTGCTCCGAAAGAATCGCGCGAATCCCCGCGAGGAGGTCATCGCGCATCTTTCGGCGCTGGTTGTGCCAGTCCTCCATCGTGTCGATCATGCGGCCGATGGTCTCGCGGGTCTGCGCCTGGGCGCCGGACTGCTCGCGCTCGCGGATCATCTCATCCTGGAACTTGCCCATCCGCTCTCGAATCAGGGCCGCGCGAACTTCCGGATCGATCTCGCCGCCACTCTCTGCAGCGATCTGTTCGATATCCGCGCGAAGGCCCTGCATCGCCGACTCCATGCGCTCGCGCATGGCCGGGTTGAAGAAACCCGCAGCGATCTCCTGCATCGAGTTGCGGATCTTCTCCTGCGCCTCCTGAGACGCCGGGTTGAAGGCCTCGTCGTAGTCGAGCAGAAGCTGCTCGACGACCATGCGCTGCGTGTCATCGAGCGCCAACTGCTCGCGAATGAGCGGCAGGTCGCGCCGCATGAACTCGGGACGGAAGCCATCCATCGCACGCCGCATGAAGCCGCCGCCCGGACCGCCCATCATGCCCCCGCCGCGCATGCCGCCGAAGCCGCCGCCCTGACCGCGACGATCCTGCGCTCGTGGCACATCCTGCTGTTGGGCAAAGAGGGGCGCGGCCGCGGCCAGGCAGAGCATGGACGCGAGGGACGCCGCAAGGAATCGGCGCGGAGCCGCTGCGGCACGAGTGGAGCAGAGCAGGGTCGACATCGTTGAGATCCTCGTCACGAGAGAGACTGGGCGGTCGTGTCAGTCGGGCGGGCGTACGCGGCCCGGAGCGGCGCAGCGTCCGCAAAGCTGGCTTGTTGTACCTACGAAAGAGGTTTCGGCCGCATCCCCGTGAAATCGTCCGAATAATTGGGAGAATTGACCGTTCATGGGTGGCTTGATCGAGGAAGGGCGAAGTCCCCCCCAACGATGCCCGAAGAGAGCCCCTAGAGGGAGTTGCGGGCTCCTTCCCTTCCCGGAAGGCGTGCCCTGTGTCTAGGCTGAGGAAGTCCATGGTTTCAGCGTTTCATCGTCGTCTTCTGGTCTCCGTGCTCATGGCCCTTGTGGTGCCCGCCTCGGCGGCATTGGCGGGGTGGGTTGCGGGTCAGAAGCTGACCTCCTTCCCGCAGATCGTGCTCGGCGAGCGCTTCGGTTTCGCCAACGCCACCAACGGCGATTTCCTTGCCGTCGGTGCGCCCGACGCCACGGTCGAGAGTGAGATCGGCGCTGGACTCGTCTACCTCTTCAAGCGTGTTGGTGATGCATGGACACCCCACGCCGTCATCGCGCCTCCGGTGAGTGAGGACTTCGGTGCCACGCTCGCGCAGTTCGGTTGCTCGGTGGCGATGAGCCGCGACACGCTGGTCGTCGGCGCCTGGGGGTACACCGGCGCGACGGGGCAGGCGTTCGTCGGCGCCGCGTTCGTCTATACGCGCAACACGGAGACCGACGCGTGGTCACTGCGGGCGACCATTCGCCCCAATGATCCCACGGCGATTGGTCAGTTCGGCTGGTCGGTGAGCGTCGACATGCCCGAGGCTGGTCCCGGAGTCATTGCCGTCGGCAAGGTGCTCGACGGCGCGACCAACAAGGGAGCCGCCTATGTCTTCACCGGCTCCGAGGGGTCGTGGACGCAGCAGGCCAAGCTGGCTCCCGCCGATCTCGGCGACAACAACAACTTCGGCTACGCCGTATCGATCCGAGGTGACACGCTCGTGTCGAGCACGCAGCGTCAGACCAACGGCGGTGGACCGAATGCTGGCGCCGCATATGTCTTCACGCGGGCTGGCACCACTTGGAGCCAAGCCACCAAGCTCGTGCCCGGGGACATTCAACCCGGGGACGCCTTCGGCGCGTCGGTCGCGCTGGGCGATGGCGTGCTGGTGGTCGGCGCTCCGGGCAAGCGCTCGGGTCAGGTGGTCGGCGTTGGCCGCGCGTACATCTACGAAGGCGCCGGCGCCGTCTGGAACGCGACGCCGGTCCAGCAGCGCGATCCCTTCCAGAACGATGCTTTCGGCTACTCGGTGGCCGTGCAGCGACCACTTGAGCCGCTCGGAGAGAGCGTCGTGCTCGTTTCGGCACCTGGCTATGACTCGGGGGCGGCGAACAACGGCGCCGCCTTTGCGTTCAAGAAGATCGGCGGTGTGTGGACGCTTGACACCACCGATCTGTTCGTGGCGAGCGCCGTGCCGAACAGCGCACTCGGTCGAAGCGTCTCGCTCTCCCCCGATGGCACACGCGCGGCGATTTCCAGCGAGTCACCCAGCGGCACCAGCGGCGCGGCGTATGGCTTCACCTTCGTTGCCGAAGGCGGCGGCACTTCACCGGGTGCCGGCGGAACGCCAGGAGGCGGAAGCGATGGACCGATTTCCGGCGGCGGAGTGCCACCGGCGCCAACCGAGCCTGGCGGTGGTGGTGGCGGCGGTGGCGGTGGTGGTGGCGGACCATCAACGCCTGGAAACCCCGTCCAGCTTCCGCCGTTGCAGGCGGACTTCGGTACGGTCGTCGGCACCTTCATCATGGTCGATCCGAAGACACGGACGATCTACGCCATGCAGTCCGACGGCGTCCTCAACAACTTCAAGCCCAAGACGGAGATCATCGCCCAGTACCCCGAGGGCTGGGACCTGCTCGCCACTCCGGATCTGAATGGCGATGGATCGGGCGACCTGCTCTTCAACGATCGCAAGACCGGCGTTCTCCACGGATGGCTCCGCAACGGCCTTGAGATCACGGTGGAGAACGAGATCGGCGAGTTGCCGGATGGCTTCGAATTCGTCTCGTTTGGCGACTTCAATGGTGACGCGATCGATGACCTGGTGCTTCGGAATGCCAGCAACGGCAATCTGGAAGTGTGGCTGATGAACAACCAGGGGTTTGTCTTCCGCGAAGTTGTCGTGAATCTCTTCGACTCGAACTGGATGCCATTGCCGGTCGACATCACCGGCGACGGCCGCCCCGAGTTCATGCTGCGGCAGCCGAACTCCGGCGAGCTGCTGCAACTCACCTTCAATCTCCAGGGCACCACGGAGACGCTCATCCAATGGCCCGATGCGGCCAGCGACTATGAGCTGGTGGCCGGCGGCGATGTCGATGGTGATGGCACCCCGGACCTTGTCTGGAACAACACCTCCCAGAATCAGTTCGAAGTGTGGTTCATGAACGCGGATCGAACCGAGCGGGCTCGCATGCGACTCATGCTCGAGTCCAACACCTGGCGCATCGAGCGGCTTCGGGACTTCGATGGCAACGGCAAGGCGGACTTCCTGCTGAGCCGCAACGGAACCGGTCGAATCGTCGTCGTCTACATGGAGTTCGACGAGAAGAGCGGGCCGCGCGTCCTCAAGAGCAAGGGTTTCGGACGCATCAACTCAGATCTGGAGATCATCGACTTCGCAAGACGATGATGACATTCGTCCTGATGCCACCGTGGGGACGATCCTCACGGGCCTCTGGTAGAGTGTTTCCCCGCCATGGCCGCCACCAAGGGTGCCATCCACGAAGATCTCTCCCGCAAGGATGAGATCGAGGGTCCCAGCGACCGGAAGTTCGGCTTCCAGGTCGGGGGCATCCTCATGGGCCTCGCCCTGCTTCTGATGTGCTGGTACCGCTACCGGCATGGGAGTTGGGTCAGCGAAAGCGGGTGGGGACCGTGGCCCTGGTGGATGGGCGCGGTCGGCGTGGTGCTGGTGCTCGCGGCGGCCCTCTCGCCGTCCATTCTTCGCCCGCTCAACAAGGCGTGGATGGGCCTTGCGATGGTCCTCTTCGTGATTGTCAATCCGGTGGTCATGTTCATTCTCTGGGCCGTTGTCATGACGCCGATGGGCCTCTTTGTTCGCTTCATCTGGCGCAAGGACCTGCTTCGGATGACGCTTGACCCGAGTGCGAAGAGCTACTGGATCCCCCGTGATCCGCCCGGACCTGCTCCGGCGAGCATGAAGAATCAATTCTGAGCCACAGGCGCTCACGCGAGGACCTCCATGTTGGGATTCATCAAGGAACTGTTCGCCTTCATGGCCGAGCGCAAGAAGTTCTGGCTGCTGCCCGTCTTTCTGACGCTGGTGCTGATCGGCGGCCTGCTGGTGATGGCGAAGGGATCGGCCATCGCACCGTTCATCTACACGCTCTTCTGAACCGCGCCTGCCGATCACGGCCCTTTCTCCCTCGCAGTCACCGCACCAGAGACGCCCTTGCGCATCCTCGGACTTTCCGCCTACTACCACGACTCCGCCGCCGCACTCGTTGAGGACGGTCGCATCGTGGCCGCCGCGCAGGAGGAGCGCTTCACCCGCAAGAAGCACGACCCGGGCTTTCCTCGCAACGCCTTGCACTACTGCTTGAGCGAGGGGCGGACCACGCTGCGCGACATCGACTTCGTGGTCTTCTATGACAAGCCGTTCATCAAGTTCGAGCGGCTGGTGGAGACCTATCTCGCCTGGGCGCCAAGGGGCTTCCGCAGCTTCAAGATGGCCATGCCGCTGTGGCTCAAGGAGAAGCTCTTCCAGAAGTCGATGCTCGAACATGCCCTTCGCGACGAGGAGCCGAGTTTCGACCCCGCGAAGCTGCTCTTCACCGAGCACCACCTGAGCCACGCGGCGAGCGCGTTCTACCCGTCGCCATTCGAGGAGGCCGTGGTCCTCACGCTCGATGGCGTGGGTGAGTGGACCACCACCAGTGTCGGCATGGGCAAGGGCCACTCGCTCGTCATGACGCGCGAGCTGCACTTCCCCCACTCGCTCGGTCTTCTCTACTCCGCGTTCACCTACTACACCGGCTTCAAGGTGAACTCCGGCGAGTACAAGGTGATGGGCCTGGCGCCCTATGGAGAACCCAACGGGGCGCGGCGCTTTGCGGATCTCATCCTTCGCGAGATCATCGATCTCAAGGAGGATGGCAGCTTCCGACTGAATCAGAAGTACTTCAACTACTGCACCGGTCTGACGATGACGAACGGCGCCTTCGACGACCTCTTCGGCGGCCCGGCGCGCAAGCCCGACAAGGAGTTGCTGGTCCAGCGTCACATGGACCTGGCCGCCGCGGTGCAGATCGTGACCGAGGAGGTCATGCTTCGGCTGACGCGTTCGCTCGCCCGCGAGCATGACTGCAAGAACCTCTGCATGGCCGGAGGCGTCGCCCTCAACTGCGTCGCGAACGGCAAGATCCTTCGTGATCGCGCATTCAAGAACCTCTGGATCCAACCCGCGGCCGGAGATGCTGGCGGCGCACTCGGCGCCGCGCTCGCGGCTTACTACGGCTACGCCGACAAGCCGCGAACGGTGGCACCGGTTCTTGACTCGATGCAGGGCAGCTACCTCGGACCGCGCTTCGAGCAGGCTGATGTGGAGCGACGGCTGAAGGCCGCGGGCGCCAAGTTCGAAGTGCTCAGCGACGCGGCCCTCATCGATCGGACGGCGACGGCGCTTGCTGATGAAAGGGCCGTCGGCTGGGCGCAGGGGCGCATGGAGTTCGGTCCTCGCGCCCTCGGAGGTCGCTCGATTCTGGGCGACCCGCGGAGCGCGTCGATGCAGAAGACGCTCAACCTGCGCGTCAAGTATCGCGAGAGCTTCCGACCATTCGCCCCGAGCGTGTTGCGCGAGCGCGTCGCGGACTTCTTCGAACTCGACGGTGACAGCCCCTACATGCTGCTGGTCGCCGATGTGGTCAAGTCACGCCGCATTCCGATGACGGCGGAGCAGCAGCAGCTCTTCGGCATCGACAAGCTGAATGTGCCGCGCAGCGATGTGCCGGCCATCACCCATGTTGACTACTCGGCGCGCGTGCAGACGGTCCACGCGGAGACCAACCCGCGCTACCACGCGCTGCTCAAGGCCTTCGAGCAGAAAACCGGCTGCCCGGTGCTGGTGAACACCAGTTTCAATGTTCGAGGCGAGCCGATCGTCTGCACCCCGGAAGACGCCTTCCGCTGCTTCATGGGCTGCGAGATCGAGGCGCTGGTGGTGGAGAACTGCTTCCTCCGCAAGGAGGACCAGGACCCCGCGCTCAAGCTCGACTACAAGCACGCGTTCGAGCTCGATTGATCCATCCGCGCGGCGCCTGTCGACGCCGCACTTCTCCTACTTCCCTCGCCCGACGAGGAAGTAGATGATGAGGCCGACGAGGGGCAGCAGGAAGATCAGGAGCAGCCACAGCACCTTGTGCATGAGCGGCTTCGTCGACGAGGCGATTTCGATCGCCGCGATGATGAAGAGCACCAGGTGGATGAGACTGAGAATCGTGTAGAGCATGGGTCACTCCGGAGGATTGCGGTCGAGCGCGGCTGAGACCGTTCAGGTGGTGAGCCTATCGCTCCCTCGGCTACGCTGGAGCCTTCCATGTGCGGCATCTGCGGCTGGCTGAGCTGGGAGCGGGCCCCCGACCCCGAGATCGTTCGCGCGATGAGCGAAACGATCATCCATCGTGGCCCCGACGCCGGCGGTGTCAGGGCGCTGGGTCCGATGGTGCTCGGACACAGGCGCCTCTCGATCATCGATCTCGCTGCGTCGAACGACCAGCCTCTGTCGGACCACGAGGGCCGGGCGTGGATCGCCTTCAATGGGGAGATCTACAACTTCCGGCGCGTGCGGCGGGAGCTTGAGTCGCTCGGACATCGCTTCCGTACCCACGGAGACACGGAGGTCATTCTCGAAGCGTGGAAACGGTGGGGCGAGGGCTGCCTCGAGCGCCTCGAGGGCATGTTCGCCTTCGCCCTCTGGGATGTGCCCACCCAGACGCTGCTTCTCGCGCGGGACCGACTCGGCGAGAAGCCTCTCTTCTGGGCGGAGGTTCCGGCGGCGCAGGGCGGCGGAGTCATCTTCGCCAGCGAGCCGAAGGCGCTGCTCGCGCATCCGGGCTTGGCCCGTGGTGTCGACCCGATCGGTCTCGGTGACTTTCTCTCACTCAACTACACCCTGGGCACCACAACCCTCTTCAAGGGCGTCTCCCGACTTGAAGCTGCGCATGTTATGACGCTCTCGCGCGGTTCGGCGCCGCGCGTGCGGCGCTACTGGGATCTTGCCGAGGTGTTCCGCCGCAAGGAGATGCCGCGTCGAGGAGACGACGGCGTGACCGAGGACACCGCCGCGACGCTCCGGAGCGCCGAGGCGACTCACTCCCGCCCAAGCGAACGCGACCTCGCTGAGCAGCTCGCCGCTCGGATCGATGCCGTCGTCGCCGAGCGCATGGTGAGCGATGTGCCGCTTGGAGCTTTCCTCTCGGGCGGGGTGGACAGTTCGACCATTGTGGCGGCGATGACCCGCGCGGGTGATCCATCGAGCGTGAAGACCTTCACCATCGGCTTCGAGGAGAAGGGTTACGACGAAGTCGCCGAGGCGCGCGAGGTGGCCATGCTTCTGGGAATTGACCATCGCGATCGCACGCAGACGGCCGACGCCGAGAGCGTGATTCGGGCGCTGACCGTCGCGGGCGATGAGCCTCTGGCCGACACGAGTCTCATGCCAACCTGGTTCCTCTCGCAGTTCACGCGCGAGTTCGTCACGGTGAGCCTTTCGGGCGACGGTGGCGACGAACTCTTCGCCGGGTATGAGACCTACGCCGCTGATCGACTCCATCGACGCGTGCGGCACATTCCGCGGCCGCTGCTGGGAGCGCTGCGCTGGGGCGCCGAGCATCTCGTGCCCACGACGCACGGCAAGGTGAGCTTCGACTACAAGCTTCGGCAGTTCCTTGCGGGGGCGGAGCTCCCCTTCCGACGCGCTCACTGGTGGTGGCGCGTCATCTTTGGCCCGGAGTCAATGCGCTCCCTGCTTCGACCTGATCACGCGTCGCGCGTCACCGCCGAACATGGCTTCAGCGAGTTCGACCGTCACTTCCGGGAGGTCGACTCCTGCCACTGGCTGGACCAGGCGAGCTATGTGGACATCAAGACCTGGATGGTGGATGACATCCTGGTGAAGGTCGATCGCGCCACCATGGCGCACTCGCTCGAGAGCCGCGCCCCCTTCCTTGACTCGGGGCTGGTCGAGTTTGCTGCGGCGCTCCCGCCATCGATGAAGATGCGCGGCTCACGCAAGAAGCATCTGCTCAAGGAGAGTCAGCGCGGTCGCCTGCCCTCGACCATTCTTGACCGGAAGAAGAAGGGCTTCAACGCCCCGGTGAGCTCATGGTTCGACGGAGCGCTCAAGGGCTTCGTGCGCGATGCCCTGGCCGAGCCGGCCCTGCGCGAGTGGTTTGAGCCCGCGGCGATCGACACGCTGGTGCGGGAGCATGCCGATCGGATCCGCGATCACGGGCTGCGGCTGTTGTCGCTCGTGAGTTTCTCGCTCTGGTTGCGGCGGCTGAATGAGCCCCTCACCTCGCTCAGCGCCCGAACGGCAACGAAGATCGCGACAACGGCCGATGACGCAAGCATCGGGTCGAGCGCATCGGTGTAGCGGAAGATGATGGTCGCCGAGAGCGCCATCAGCAGGATCGGGCTCCACACCATGAGCGCGAATGCCGCGAGCAGTCGCGCCTCCGGCGAAGTCGCCAACTTGGTCAGGGGCCCTGAGCCGTCATGAGCCCGGCGCCCGCCCCATGGAAGCAGAAGCACGCCGAGGAGCGTCGCCGCAGCCGTGATCGCCGCATAGATCCTGCGCCGGTCGTCGATCCCCCGTCGGAGTCGCTCCCAGACGAAGCTCCTTGGAGAGTTGGAATCGAACATTGGGGTTTCGATCCACTGTTCGAAGAGCGCCTTCTGCTGAGGTGGCAACGCCTCGAGACACTCGAGGCCGCCGGGAGTCGCTCCCTCGATCGCCGACCGGACGCTGGCGCCCCGGCCGAACCAGTGCGTACACCCGAAGGCGTTCGCCAGCACATGCTGGGTGTACGCCCAGGGGCGATGTCGAACCGGCTCAGTGGCCAGCACTCGAAGAAGACGCTCCCTCTCCCGCGCCTGGGTGCCTTCGGCAGGCGGATGTTCGGCCAACCATCGATCAACGGTCGGCGCGAGAATGATCCAGAGCAGGATGTTGTATTCGTCCGAAGTGTGAAGGTAGTACCCCGTGGGCCACCCAAGCGCCGGGCGCGCCTCGAGGATCGGAGCCACTTGCGCTTCGATCCGGCGCGCGAGTTCCGGTTCTGACGGGACGGTCTCGGGGGACACCATCCACGCGACATGCCCAGCGAGGCTGATCGAGCCCATCGTCGACAGACCGAAGAAGCCGTGACGAGAGAAGTTCCGCATCGACGCTGCGCCGAGGATCACACCGAGCGTCAGAAGCGCGGGCAGCAGCAGTCGGAGCACCGGCCGCCACCACGCGGTCGACGCGGAACCGAGGTCGTGGCGATGCCACCACCAGGGCAGAAGCACCACCGGAAGCAGACCGATTCCAACTGGTCGAATGAGAATCGCCGCCGCGATCAACGCGGCTGCAAGCGGTGGCAGCCACGCGGACCGATGCCGCGCTGAGAGCGCGATGATGGCGGCGACGAGGCATGACACCGCGATGAATGGACCGTCAGCCATGACGGTGAAGCTCGTCTCGAAGATGCGCGTGGAAGTTCCCATGAAGAGGAGCAGAACTCCAGCCGCGCTCCACGAGGCCGCAGCCAGCAGCGGCCGGCGCTCTCGCTCTCGCCCATCGCGCGGCGCAAGGACATGGGCCGTCGCGGCCGCAAGCGCGACCATTGACAACGCCACGGCATTCACCTGCATGAACGCGAGTGGTCGCAAGTCACCCCAGATGAAGCTCACCGAACGGAGAATCAACGGATAGCCGATCGTTCGGATCGAGAAGTCGCCGAGATAGCTCATCGAATCCTGTTGGACCGCGATCCATCGAGGTGCGAGCCACATCAGCACCAGGTTCCAGATGAGCAGGATCGCGAGTGCGGAGGCGATGAACCACACCTGAGCCAGACGGACGCCAAGGCGCGATCGATGGCGGCACGCGATTGGCGTCAGTGCCACGCCCACCAGCAACAGGAGCATGGCGCCGCGCTCGATCCAGGGAGCCGGCCGGGGCGAAAACGACACTCGGTAGAGGCGCCCGTTGGTCCTGGGGTCACTGTTATCGCTGGCCGAGAAAATGATGCGCCCCACCCAATGGGAAAAGCGACCGGCGCCCTTCTCTCGAACAGCCGTATGCGTCGCGTGCGCCGGGCCGAGCGGGTGGCCGTTCTCGAGCAGCGTCAGATCACTCTCCGCAGGTGACGAGAGAGAGTCGCCCCGTGCGGACCACCATGGCGGCAACGAAGGCCTGACACGCGCGACGAAGGCGAGCCCGAGTTCGGGCTCAATCTCCGAAGAGACCAGTTCGAACTCGATTGGCTTCGTTGTCACCCGCGAGAGCAGCAGTGCCGCCGTGGAAAGCGCCACGGCACCAATCCAGCAGCCGAGGACGAGCACGATGGTGGCGCGGCGAGATTCGCGGAGCATGAGCCATTGCTCTTGCGAGCAACCCCACTTCGCCGACGGCAGTGCGGGCAGCATCGCGAGGCGACTTCAGCGATGGTACCGTACGCTGCATCGGAGCAAGCGCCGTGCCGACCACCGCTCGTGTCAAACCCGGTGCGAGCCTCCTTCTCGGCCTTGCACTGCTTCTTCTTCCGTGGGTCATTCGCGGGGTACTTCAGGCGCGACCTCCGGAGGCGCGACTCTTGATCACGCCAGCCCAGGTGGTGCACGACGGTGGACTCGGATGGCGCTGGCCGATTGATCACGCACCGGGCGTCGGGCGATGGGCCGCGTGGGCCTTTGAACTTCCCACGGACCAGGGGGCCAACACGCGCAGCGAACTCAAGCTCTTCGAGGATGACCGAGCGCTCGGGCCAATGCGGTCGGTGCACTACGACATTCGCACGCTCGGGGGAGGTCGATTTTCCCACTGGCGCAAGGATCTTCACTTCAGTGCATCCGACAGCAGCGATCCCCGCACCAATGGTCGGGAGTACAGGATCGAGTCACCACTGGAGATTTCGCGAGCTGCGGACCTCGTCACGATCGCTCTCTCACTGCTCGGCCTCGCGCTGATCTGGTGGAGTGCGCCGGTCCGTACGGCCACACGGGGATGGCGCGAACGGTGGCTCTCCGGTGCGCCGCGCCACGCCGCCCTTCAGGTCGAGCGGTCGACTTCGGGCGAGGGCCGATGGTTCGGCGCTGACGGTCACCCCATTGCTCCGCTCTCCAACGCATGGCGCGCCGTGCTCGTCCTGCTCTGGGTCACCTGCGCCGCCGTGGCCGTTCGCGCCGCGAGCCATGAGCGTGACCCCTATCACCTCACGACCGTGCCCACCACCGGCTACTCCGATCACACCAACGGGCTCATCGGCTACGCGAGCTTCATGGATGGCGTGCCGCGGCACTCGGAGAACATGCAGACCTTGGACCATGTGGCCATGTTCAACGGCTCCTTCATTGCCGCGGACATGTATGCGAACCGACCCCTCTTCCCGTTCCTCGTCAGTTGCATCGCGTGGATCTTCGGCGTGACCGGCGCCTCACTGGTGGTCAATCTGGCGGCGTGGGCCTTCGGCGCGTGGATCGCCACCCGGGTGGGCGCTGAAGTCGCACGAAGTCCAATCGCCGGCGTGACGGCGGGAGCGCTCGCGTGCCTCGGTCCGGGCTGGTTCATGCACATCGGGGACTACTCCACTCATCTCTTGAGCTTCACGACTTCCTCGCTTGCACTGCTCGTCGTGCTGCGAAGCCAGGTCTGGCGCGCTCGCCAGCCCGCCGAGGTTCATGCGGCGGTCGGCGCCACGCTGGTGGTGGCAGCGCTCGCCTACAACTCGGCGCTCTTCTTCGCCACGGCGTACTTCATTCTGGGCATCTGGCGAAATCGCTGGTGGCAGGTCATGCTTGCCGCCGCGGCGCCGATGGTGACTCAGCGCCTCTGGCCACCGCTCCTCAACTTCCTTTCGAAGGGTGACTTCGACTACTACGAAGTCGAGGCGGGCCTGCTGCGCAACGCGCTGGCCATGTGGCCCGACGCGTGGCGTGAGGGAACAGCCATCGCCACCGCGTGGGGTGTCTTCATCGATGGCCTCGTTCCCTTCGCGGCGTTCCTTCCCCTGCTCCTTGTTGGCGCGCTCGCGCCGCTGCTGGGGGGTGTCCGTCGCGGAACGACTCCCGATGTCGGCGCTGTCCTGCTCATGCTGATGAGTGTCGCCATGCCGATCGTGGCGGTCATCATCTACTCGCCGACGGCGACCGCACGCGGCTACCTCGTGTTTGGAGGAGTGACGGCGGCGTGGGCGATCATCGGCCTCATGCTCGCACGGCTGCGAGAGGGCGCTTGGCGCGGAGTCGGCATGGGGTTGCTCCTGCTCGGCTTCGTTGCGCAGGCGTGGTTCGTAACGCTGCACTCCACCGGTGACGCGCGCGCCGTCAAGCTCTTCACCTGGGGCATTCCCGACTGGTCGCTCGAGAGCTTGCGCGCCTGGCGACTCGCGCCATCGACGCAGGTCTTCGGACTCTGCGGCGAGGCGACCCCGGCCCTGGCCGGCGGCGACGCCACGCTGCGGGAGTGCGGCGCCTATGAAGGTGGCGAAGCCTTGCCGATGCTGCCGGCCTTCCGCAATCCCATCCAGATCGGACAGATGCTGATCGTGCGGATCGCGCTCATCGCGCCGCTCGCCATCTGGCTCCATCTGATGCGTCTGACCGGGCTCCTCTGGCCGACGCGTGGCTCATCATCGGCTCGCCCGGAACCATCGTCCGCGTCAACTCCCGTGCCGACGCTGCGCTTGGCCGGTGTCGCGGCACTCCTCGCGCTGCTCCTTGTTCCACCAGCGGCGGCACGGCTGCACCGAGGCGGTCCAGTCACCATGCGCCACTCGATGCACGATCGCCTGCTGCCGGTGCGAGCGACGCAGGCGGTGGTCGAAGTCGAACTCGATCCGCTCGCCCTCCAGCAACTTGAGCGACTTCTGCTTCGGTCTCTCGAGCCGGTCGAGGGCGAGGAACCCGTTGAGCTCGAGGTGGCCCTCTTCACCGGCTTCGGATGGAAGCAGGACTCCGGGGAAGGCGTCATCGTTGAACTTGAGGTTGGTGGGGCCATTATCGCCCGCTTTGACACCGAGGGTGTGGGTCGCTTGGCGCGACCGGTCGACACGACAGCGCTACTTGCAGGACTCAGGCGCGATCCGCGACTTCGAGTGGTGGCGACGCGGAAGGAGGGCATCGCGGTGGTGGCCTCGTGGCAGCGCGGCGATCTTCCCGGGCGGGCGCTCTTCCTCGACGGCGCGCGCGTGGAGCCATCGTCCGAGGTGCCGATGCCGATCGTGGAGCTGCGCGTGCGCCCGCGCCAGCGTCCTTATGATCCTCTCCTGATTCTCTACTGATGGACGCGGCGCGGGCCAATGCACCGAACCCACGCCCCTGCCAAACCCTGTGACTCACTCGGATCCTCCGCCTTCTTCATCGCCATCACCTGCGCCTGGTGCGAAGACCTCGGCGTCGCGCTCGCGACCATCGCGAACCTCGCTGGTCATCGGCACCGCGCTGGTCAGCGTTCTCTTCATTGCCCTGGCGCTCGCGGCGACCGAGTTCGTCCTTCGCATGATGCGCCCGGGACCGAAGGTCGGGTCACTCGTGCTCGATCGTGAACTCGGATGGGATCGATATCCGCCGACCGATCCCCAGGTCGCGGCGACGGCGTCGTCGCCCGATCCCCCGCTTCGTCTGCTCTGCATGGGCGACAGTTTCACGCACAACACGGCGTGGAGCCGCATGCTCATCGACGAACTCAATCGACGCGGAATCGCGGTCACGGGCTGGGAGGCGGGAGTGTCGGGCTACGGACAGGTGCAGCAGGCGCTGAAGTTGGAGCGGATCCTGCCGGAGCTGCGCCCCGATCTCACGGTCCTGCTCTTCTACGGTTGGAACGACCCGCGCGACAACTGCCCGACGCCCGCGATCATCTACAACCCGGACATGCTCGATCGCCCGTTCCTCGCGGAGTCTGGGGCGATTGAAGGCCCATCGCGCGCGGGCATGGCCCTGCGCGACTCCGAGCTCTACCGTCGCCTGCTCGAAGGGCCGCTCTTTGCGCGCTCGCTCGATCGCACCTGGCGCGCCATGCGCTTGACCGGCGCCGATCCGATCGCCAAGGCCGATCGTCGCCTCGTGGCGCTCTACTCCGATCCGAAGACCTGGATGCCCTTCTACATGCCGTCACAGCAGGGTGGAGCCTATGTCTCCCGAGCGTGGCGCGATACCGAGCGGGCGATGGCGCGCATCGTCGAGGCCTGTGCCGCGCATGGGAGTGATCTTGTCGTCGTGGGTGTCGATGCCCCATTTACGATCGATCGCGATGTCTTCGATGCCCATGTCGTCACCGATCCGCTGTACGCCCCCGATGACTTCGACACGGGTCTTCCGCTGGCGCGCTTCTCGGCGCTCGCCGAGTCACTGCGTGTCCCCGAGGTGCGCGTGGCTCCCGCCCTCGCAGAGTTCGCGCGCCGCTCCGGTGGGAAGATCTACGACGGTGACCCCGGCAATCTCGCGGGCCACTTCCTGCGTGAGCCGCAGGAGGTGATGGTGAAGCTCATCGCGGATGCGATTGAGGTTCGCCTGCGCGAGAAGGGCGAGCGCGCGACACCATCTGCACCAGCGCCGTGACTCCTGCGGCACAGGCGACCACCGTGAGCGGTTCCACCGCATCCACATAGCGGGCGATGACCGCCGCCGCCGCCGCCACGAGCACCGCCGTTCCCTGGAAGCCGGTTCCCGCGAGTGCGAGAAGCCGCGCCGCCGGCGGCAACCATCGCACGAATGGCGCGAGCACGAGGCCCGCCACTGTGAACACCAGCGCCACCTTCCACAGCAGGGACGGGTTCGAATCGAGCGGTGCCCGCCAGCGCTCCATCCAACTCATGCGATCGAAGGGCGTGTCGCTTCGCTCCGTCTCTGGTGGCGCGCCAAGCCAACCGAAGCGCTCCTGCCGAACCTCCGGCCAGAGATTCTCGACGCTTCCAATCCCTCGCGGCACTCGCCCCTTGAGCGCTGGCCCCAGCGGAGCCGGTCGCGCGGCCGACTGCCAGAAGCCCCAGACATGCGCCCCGACATGGCGCAGATAGGCGGGAAGATCCGCACGCATGGCCTCGCGCGCGAGAGTGCCGCGAATGCGCCGGAGTTCGATCGCCTCGTGCTCGGTCGAACCGGGTGGTCGATGCGCCTCGACCCAAGCCTGGGTCTCCGGCATGGCATTCGACCAGAGCAAGTCGTTGTACTCATCGCTCGTCCAGAAGAAGTACTCCTTCGGCCACGGGAGATCCGCTGGGCGCTTGGCGATGATCGGCGCGACGCGCTGCTCGATGCGCGCTGCCAACTCCGGCAGCGATGGGCAGGTCTCCGCGCGAATGTTCCACGCCACATGACCGAGGAGCGACACCGGCCCCATGGAGCTGGTCGCGAAGAAGCCATATCGCTGATGGTTGGCCCACGCCGCGGCGCCGATCAGCACGGCATACGGAAGCACGAGCGCCGCCAGTGACCGAATCCGCTGACCGCGCATCCACAGCACCGGCAGAAGCGCCATCGGCGCAAGCCCGAAGGCAGCGGGACGCACGAGCTCGGTCAAGGCCAGCGTTGCGCCGATCGCGCCCAGGAGAAGCATCATTGACCACGAACCCGGTCGGCGGGGCGCGTCGATCGCACGGGAGTCCGCTGATGCACCGGTCTCGCCGAGTCCGCGCCACCGCGCGACCTCGGCGAGCAGCGCCAGCATGACGCAGGTGCCGATCACATACGGCGCCTCGGTCAGCACATTGAATGGAAAGACCAGCAGACGCGGACTGGTCGCCAGCAGGACCACGATCGCCAGCCCCACCACGCGCGTCTTGAGCAGGCGATTGACCGCCACGCCAAGCCATGCGAAGGCAAGGAGCATCAGGTTGAGCTGGACGAAGAGAAGCGGCCGGAGATCGCCGGCGACCGCGGTGACCGTGTTCAGGAAGATCGGATACCCGATGGTTCGCTCGGGCGAGCGCCCGAGATAGCTCGCCGTGTCCCAGTCAACATTGATCCAGCCTGGATAGAGACGCATCGCCTCCAGGTTCCAAGCCACCAGAAGCAAGGCCGTGACGGCGCTGAAGACGATCGGCGACGCGATGGGCATCCGCGCGAACCACCCGGAGAGAGTCCACAGGAGGAGCCCGGAGGTGATGGCCAGCATCAGCAGGCCGAGCCGAGGGTGGAGCGAGGTTGCCGAAGTCCACTCGTAGCGCCGGCCGTTCGTGCGGGGATCGCTTCCGTCAGAGCTCGAGAAGAGCAGTTCACCCCAGTGGTTGAAGGCACCCCCACCCCGCTCACGCACGAGATCGGGCGGCGCATGCCCCGGCCCGAGCGGAGTCCGCTTCGCGCCATCGACTTCCACCACCTCGATGACGGAGAGCCCCGCACCGTCGTTCGGAATGGCGAGCCACCGTGCGGGTCGCTCCGTGAGTGGCGCCGCAAACGCCTGACCGCCATCGTGGCGCACTCGCGCGGGGTCAATGACGCCTTGGGCGGGCTCACCGCGCCACGCTGCAAACCCATGCAGACCAAGCGTGACCAAGAGCGCGACCACGCACGCGATGACGCGCGCTCTCATGGCCACTCGCTCGCAGAAGGGCGCATGGCCCGCAGTCTAGGTTCTCCCAAGCGCCATGCCCGCGCATGACAACGCGGCGCGCCCCTTCAGGCGCGCCGCGTGTCGCTTCAGTCAGGAACAGCCATGGCGCCGAGGCGCAGCGATCAGGGCACTCGCTGGAATGACAACGGCGGACTCCACGCGCTGCTGCCCAGCGGCGAGCTCCACGATCGCACCCACCACTGGCCGTTGCCGATCGCGAGATTCACATTCGGTGTGATTTCGCAGATGCCGCTCTCCGCACCAACCTGCGCCGCCGTGTACCACGCCTGGATCTTGGTGCCCGTCGAATCCTTGACATAGAGCTGATACCAGGTCGCGTACGGCACGGCCGCCCACCGATAGGTCGGCTGAGGCGTGTTGATCTGGCCCGAGGGCTCAAGAAGCAGCGGCGGCTCGAGGCCGACCTTGAAGGCAATGCCCTTCGACCATGGGCCGTAGCCCTGCGATGTGTTCCATGGGCGCACCCACCAGTTGCCATTGCCGTTGGCGAGCGTGACCGAGGGCTTGATCTGGCAGATGCCGTTCTGGGCGCCGACCTGCGCTGCCGTGTACCAGGTGTCGATCCGAACGCCGGTCGAGTCAGTCACATACAGGCGATACCAGGTCGCGCCGGGCACGGCCGTCCAGCGATAGGTCGGCTGCTTCTGCTGAAGCGAGCCACCGGGATCAAGTCCGGTCGGTGCAACCAGCGGCTTGAAGCTCAGACATCCATCGAGGCGCGCGATGCGCGCCGCCGCCTCGCCGCCCGCGTTGGTGAACGCGCCGGCGATCAGGAAGTCTCCGTTCTGCGGCTGCGAGGCGAGCACCACCGCATCGGTTCCACCTCCCGGCATCTCTGACCACTGCGTGCCATCCCATCGGGCGATGTAGGGCGCGGCGACATTGCCGGCCTTCTGGAACCAACCCGCGGCGATGAGGTAGCCGTCGCTGACGCTGAGTGAGACCACCTCGGCATCGAGGCCCTCGCCCAGAGGCAACCACTGCGTGCCGTTCCACCGGGCGATTCGGTTCGCTGCCTGGCCACCTGCCGTGGTGAACAGTCCACCGGCGATCAGCGATCCCTGATAGACCGCGAGGGCCGAGACATTGGCGTTCATTCCGGTGCCCAGCGGGCTCCACTGCGTGCCATCCCATCGAGCGATGAAGTTCATCGGCACGGCCGGACCCGCGAGACCGTCGCCGCCGCCGAGCTCAGTGAAGGTTCCGCCCGCGTAGAGATCGCCGTTGTAAGTGGCCAGTGCGAGCACACCGTTGTCAAAGCCGGCGCCGATTGGCTGCCACTCAGCACCGTTCCACCTCGCGGTGTTGTTCGCATTCTGGCCACCCGCCTGCGTGAAGTAGCCACCCGCGATCAACTGTCCCTGGTGAACCAGCAGCGAGGTGACCTGCGAGCTGACACTGATGTTCATGCCGGTTCCGACGGGCTGCCACTGGAATCCGTTCCACCGCGCAATGCGGGCCGCTGGCTGACCTCCGGCCGTGCCGAACAGACCGCCCGCGATCAACTCACCGTTGAAGACGGTCAGGGTGAGCACTCGGAAGTCGGTGCCACTGGCGAGCGGCGCCCACTGTGAACCACTCCAGCGCGCGATGTAGTTGGCGTTCTGTCCACCCGCAGTGGTGAAGTTGCCGCCCACCACGAGCGCGCCGTTGTAGACGGTCATCGCTTCGACGAAGTCACCAAGGCCAGATCCCAGCGGCAGCCACTCGGGATTGCATGTGGGCGTGAATGTGAGCGGCGCCGACCATCCACTGCTGCCCTTGCTGGCGCTCCACGCTCGCACCCACCACTTGCCTTCGCCCTGGATGGCCGGCAATGTCGGGGTGATGGAGCAGATGCCATCGGCGAAGCCGACCTCCTGAGCCGTGTACCACTTGTTGAAGATGTTGCCCTTGCTGTCGTTGACCCACAACTGGTACCAGGTGGCGCTCCAGACATGCTCCCACTCAAATGTGCTCTGCGCCTGGTAGACGGGCCCCGAGGGGTGAAGCCCGACGGGCGCCCGAATCGGCGCCGCCAGAATGCAGTTGTTCCATTGAGCGACGCGATCGGCGGTCGCTCCATTGGCCAGCGTGAAGATGCCACCGAAGATCAGCGAGCCGTCCCACGGAGCGATCGCATAGACGGGGTCGTTCATGCCGAGACCGACCGGCAGCCACGCCGTTCCATTCCACCTGGCGAGGTAAGGAGCCATCTGCCCACCGATCATGGTGAACTCGCCGCCGGCAAAGAGCGAGCCGTCGTAGAGGCCGAAGCTGAAGACCTCATTGTTCATGCCCGTGCCCATGGGCAGCCACTGCGTGCCGGTCCACTGCGCCACGCGACTGGCGGCCTGACCGCCAGCGGTCTGGAAGGCGCCGCCCACGATGAGCCTGCCGTTGAAGACGGCGAGCGCGGATCCGCGATCGCTCAAGCCGCTCCCAAGTGCGTACCACTTGACGCCATCCCATCGCGCGATCCGACTGGCTGGAACGCCGCCAGCCTGCTGGAAGAGTCCGGTCACGAAGAGATCGTTGTTGAAGACCGCGAGCGCCTCGCCCGCGTTGTTCAAACCGCTGCCAAGGCCCTGCCATTGCGAGCCATTCCACTGGGCGATTCGATTGACCGGCACACCGCCTGCGTCGGTGATGGTGCCCGTCGCGACCAGCGTGTTGTTGTAGACCGCGAGCGCGTGCACCGATCCGAAGACCCCGCCGCCCACGGCTGACCACGAAGTCCCATTCCACCGGGCGACGGTGCTGTTCAATCCGCCACCCGCCACACCTCCGCCGTCGATCGTTCCGGCGTAGAGGTCGCCGTTGTACACCGCGAGTGAGGTCACGGGCTCGGGAAGTCCCCCACCCAGCGTCTGCCATTGGGCGCCATTCCATCGAGCGATGTAGTTCGCAGGTTCGCCGCCCGCCGTCGTGAACTTGCCACCAACGACGAGGAAGCCGTTGTGCACGACGATTGCGGAGATCTCATCGTTCGTCCCGCTGCCGAGCGACGACCACGAGGGTTGACACTGTTGACTCTGGGCTGATGCCGATTGGATCGGCCAGCAAGTGATCGCAAGGACACCGGCACAAAGGAGAACACTCGACGATCGAATCAGTGACTGCATGACAACCTCGGTCGGTGGAAGGGAGGACAAGCCGCAGTGATCGTTCCCGGATCGCGGGCCGCAGGTTCAATCATGCCAACCGTGTCGCCACAGGTAAAGGCAAACTCGGCGGGAGCCGTGAGTTCTCGGCGGTCGAGGTCCGAGAGTTGAAGGAGGCCTGATCTGGCGTCCCGGTCCGCAGCAGGGCACGGTGCTGTCACGCGCAGAATCGGCCGATGGCTCCGTCGATCACAAGGGACCGCGAGACGGACCCCAAGGAGGCACTTTGGTAGCCTCCCGCCGATTCATGCTTACTGTCCTGATCCCCGCCAAGAACGAGGAAGGTGCGATTACCGGCACCATCCAGCGCATTCAGCAGGTGCTGAGTGAAGCGGGCCTCGACGGCTTTGAAGTTCTTGTCATCAATGATGGTTCGACTGACCGCACCGGCCCCCTCGCGGAGGCGGCCGGAGCCCGCGTCATCAACCACCCGCACAACGCCGGCTATGGCCGCAGCCTGAAGCATGGGATTCGTGCGGCGCGTCACGACACCATCTGCATCACCGACGCCGACCTGACCTATCCCGCCGAAGCGATCCCCGGCCTGCTCAAGGAGTACCAGCGCGGCAATGACATGGTGGTCGGCCAGCGCACCGGCTCCCACTATCGCGAGAGCGCACTCAAGGCGCCGCTCCGTCGGGTTCTCCAGTGGCTGGTCGAATATGCCGCCGGCCGCAAGGTGCCCGATGCCAACAGCGGCCTGCGCATCTTCAGCCAGAAGACGATCCTCGAGCACCTGCCGCATCTCTGCGACACCTTCAGCTTCACCACCAGCATGACGATCGCCTACATGCTGACGGGGAAGTTCGTCACCTATGTGCCGATCGAGTACCACGCTCGAGTCGGTCGCACCCATGTGAAGTTGCTCAAGGACTCGCTGCGCACGCTCCTCTACATCTGCCAGAGCGTGATGTACTACAGCCCGCTCAAGATCTTCAATCTCTTCGTTGTGGCGTGCATTCTCGCGAGCTTCGTGGCGGTGGCCTTCGGCATGCTGACCGGCATCCGTGCGGGATACCTGCTCGGTCTTGGCGGGCTGCTCGTGGCCCTCTTCATGTTCGGCCTCGGCCTGCTGGCCGATGTGCTGCGGCAGATCCTCCTCAAGTAACGCATGACGCGCTCTCAGGCCCGCGGGCGCTTCCGGCGCACCATGCTCGCCGTTCGGCTCATGGTCGTTCCGGCGGCGCTGATCGGCGGGTGGTTCCTGGCGCGAGCGCAGGGACTCGAGCTCAAGCCGGTGGGAGGCCCGGCGCTGCTCATTGCGGCGCTCTTCATCAACCAGATCGCCATTCTCCTCATCGGATGGCGCATGAGAGTGGGGCTTCGGCTCTTCGGGATCGACATCCCGATGCGGAGCGCTCAACGCATCGCCATTCAGAGCCAGTTCTACTTCTTCTTCGTGCCGGTCTCGGCGAGCAATGAGGTCTCCCGCTACTTGAAGATCAAGGGGATTCGTCCCGAGACGAGCATGCACGCCCTGGTGGTGTCGCTGCTCTTTGATCGAGTCATGGGGCTGCTCGCCTGCATCGTGATCGCGCTCGCGGTGCTGCCGATGGTTGGGTTCGTTCCGATCGCTGGCTTCTCGGTGGCGCCGCAGTGGCTCGCGCTCAGCGCTGTCACAGGGGGTACGGTCGCGGGCCTCGTCGCGTGGAAGCTCGGCTGGCTCAGACGCCTGCGCGAGGCGATCGAAGCCACGAGGGGGCAGCGGCAGTTGATCGTTCCTGCGGCGCTTCTGGTGCTCTGGATGCAGGCTGCGACGATCGCGTCGGTGTGGTGCGCCGCCCGCTGGCTTGGCCTCGACGCCGAGTGGAGCGCGCTCGCCTTCGGCATTTCGGTGGGGACACTTGGACAGGTCATTCCCTTCACCTTCGCCGGAGCCGGTCCGGCGGAAGTCGCTGGCACGGCGGTCTTCATTGCACTGGGCGCGCCGCCGGTTGAGGCGGCGACGCTTGCCGCACTCGTCTACATGACGCGCCTGATGGCGGCACTGCAAGGTGGTTTGTGGGAGGTTTTCGACGGCCTTCGAGCGATTCGGCCACGGACGAGCGGGAGCGTTGCGTAGCCGTGGGCGCACTGTGGACCCGCGGCCGCGACCACAACTCAGGCGAAGGGAACCGCCTCTAGACTTGCAGCAGGTTCCCCTTCGCATGACGACTGCCGCCACGGACACTTCTCTCGCGCCAGGTCGCCCGCACCGGATGATCCTGGCGCTCGCGGTGTGGTCGGCCGTGGCACTGCTGGCCACGCTGATCGCCGTGTTCCAGAACACGCCCCTGCTGAATCAGGGTCCTCTGTCGACGCGGGTCACACTTAGTCCGGCGCGCATGACGCATCGCGATGGCTACTCCTATGTTCACCCTGGTTGGTGGTTCGGTTGGGGCGACTCCGTCGGCGAGCGCCGCAGCTCGATTTTGCTCTATGAAGATGACGCCGCCCTTCCACTCCCTCACGCCCTGCACGACGACATCGAGCAACTGGGCGGAGGTCGGTGGAGTCACTGGACTCGTTCGATCATCTTCAGCCCTTCAGATGGGAGCGATCCGCGGACCAATGGCCGACGATACAGCGTGCAGGCGCTGACACTGCCGGTGAGGGCGGGGTCGATCGTGGTCGCGCTTGTCGCGGCCATCGCGGCGCTGCGCACCTTCCTCAAGATCTTGAAGAGCCCGAAGGTCGAACGACCTGCGGACGAGGTGCCGGGCGACCCGATCTCGGCCGTTAACGCTGCGGCACCCGCGCTCGCCGCCAGCGCCGCAGGTGAAGTCCCACGGCGCAGCGCACCATCCCGAAAGGTGCTGGCGCTCGCCTCGATGGCAGTCAGCGTCCTCATGGTTGTCGTGATCCTCGTCATCCTCGAAGGATGGCTGCGACTGAATGCGGCGCCGCCAGCCGACGCCCAGCTTCGGCTGGCAACAGGCACTGGGTGGGCTCGATCCGATGCGCCCTATCGACGCATCGACTCCGCACCGAAAGATGGCACCGCGCCGATGCGCGTGCTCTTCATGGGTGACTCGTACACGCATGCCCGCACCTGGGGCGACAAGGTCATCGCTCAACTTCGAGAGTCCGGGGTGCCCGCCGTCGGATTCGAAGCGGGGGTTTCGGGTTTCGGCACCACGCAGGCGCTCCTGCTGCTTCGCGACCTCATCCCCGAGTTGAAACCCGATGCCGTGGTCTTCCAGTTCTACGGGTGGAATGACATGCGCGACAATTGGCGCTACCCCGGTATCACCTACAACCCGCGCATGACGCTGCGCCCGTTCATGGACGAGGATGGCAGTATTCGTGCGCCGGGCGCTTGGCGCATCGCGGTCAAGGAGCTCGAACTCTGGAAGCAGTTGGTCGAGCCGTGGCTTGAGCAGTCGCGAGCTTCGCGAGCGGAGAGACTGGTTGCCACGGAAGGCATCGATGCGCTCGCGGCACGGCGGGCCGCCATTCTCGTTCCATTCTCCGAACCCGCGTCGTGGCTCCCCTTCTACACCCCCTCCATGCAGGAGGGGCCCTATGTCTCAGGGGCGTGGCGCGTGACTGATCGGGCCTTGCGCGAGCTTCGTGACCTCTGTGCGGCGCACCAAGTTCCCCTGATGGTCATTGGCATTGATGGCCCATTCACCGTTGACGACGAGGCGGTGCAACGATGCATCTCGGGGCGACTCTCAACCGGCGATGATTGGGATTTCGATCTTCCCATGAAACGACTCGCCCAATCGCTCAATGCGATAGGCGTGCCGTTTGAGGACATGGTGCCTCGTCTACGCGAGCGGCGCAACCGCATGGGCGGCGCCGCCCAGTACGACGGGCCCGACACCGGCGCCCACCTCACGCCTGGGGCGGAGGTGGTCTTCGCCGATGCCGTCTCCCCGTGGTTGATCTCAATCGATCAGCGTCGTCTGGACGCTGATGCGCCCGATCACGCGCGGCGGCGATAGCGACCCTTCAGGCCGCGACTGCCGTTGCTCTCAAGAATGGGCTTGACGGTCTTGCCGTCCGCAGAGTTTCCACCCTCCATGAGCCGCTTCCATGCCGCAGTCACCTGATCAGGCTTGTAGCCTGCAGCCTTGCAGATGGCTTCCTTGGTGGCCCACTCCCGCGTGGCCTTGGCAGCGAGGGCGTCATACGCCTTCTGCACATCGGCGGCGGTGGAGCGGAATCGCTTGCCGCCCGCTCGCTTGCGGCCGGCTGATGGCTTGGAGACCGATCCCTTCGGACGGCCGGGCTTCCGACCAGTCCCTGCGGGACCCGCCTTCCTCGCGATGGTGGTGTTCAGGCCCGCGGCACGGCTGATGAATCGTGCCAAGTCGTTGTAGGACTGCGTGAGCTGATCATGAGCGGCCTTGACCGCACGCAACTCAGAGAGTTCTTTGAAGAGGGATTCGAGATGACGCTGAATAGAAGGTGCTTGGGGCATGACGATGATGATAGCCGCTAGAGAGAGAGCCGTGTGATGTTTCGACGCATCGCCGATGCAATTCTCATGCCGCTGGGGTTTTCATGGCTCCTCGGTTTCGCCGCCATCATTCTCCTTTTCCTTGTTCGCAAGAGAACAAAGGGGAAAGGGCGGACCATCGCCTTCATTCTTGGGTTTGCCTCGGTCACCCTCCTCTATGTTTCTTCGATTCGGCCGACCAGTGCTCTGCTGATGTGGTGGGTGGAACGAGCCCACCCGGTTCGGAGTCCATTGGAAGTGGAGCCGGTGGATGCCGTCTTTGCCCTGGGCGGCGGTCCTGCGATCGTGCGTCGTCACGATGGGGAGTTGCTTCTTGACCCCGGACCGCGCTTCGAAGCGGCCATGAAGCTGATCGAGGCCGACCGTGCTCGCATCCTGGTCCTTTCGGGAACGGGATCGAAGATTCCTGGCGACGCCCAGAGTGAATCGGCCCACCTTCGAGTGGAAGCGATCCGGCGCGGAGTCGATCCGGCGCGCATCGCGGAGACTCCACCCGTGGCAACCACTGGAGACGAGGCGCGCGTGCTGGCCCAACTGGCTCGAGAGCGCGGGTGGACGCGCGTTGCCATCACCACGGAGAGCTGGCACATGCCCCGTGCGGTCGCCCTTTTCGAGCGGGAGGGACTCACCATCGTTCCCTTCTCGAGCGGGCGCTCACCGCCGCCTCCGGCGCAGCCCCGAATCCTCGATTGGCTCCCCACCATGGATGGTCTCTGGCGCACCACGCGCGCATGGCATGAGGTCCTTGGACGCCTTGCTTCATGAGCGTGCGCCGCGGCGCCCATCACGACGCAGCCCGTGGTGGTGAAGCCGCTATGCTCGCTCCTCCGCCCCTTCGGATGACACAGCACCCGCAAGTCTCCAGCAACGACACCGTTCCCGCGCCGCTCTCTGTCAGTGATGCGGGACGCGTCTTCTGGTGGAAGGGCCGTCTCTTTCGGGGTATTCCCACCGAGCACGCCGCGGCGTTCCAACACCTCTTCAACTGCGGACTGGTGAAGGCGCTTGTTGATCGGGGCCTGCTCGTCCCCTCATGGATTTCGGAGATCAAGTTCGAAGGCTTTGCGCTGGTGATCGAACACGAGGTGATTGCCACTCCGCTCTTCCCCAAGGAGTGGAGTTTTTCCATGCTCAAGGATGCGGCCCTTCTCGTGCTGGAGTTGAATGAGGTCGCGGCGACCTTCGGCTACCAGACGAAGGATTGCCACGGCTACAACATTCTCTTTCGACATGGGCGCCCGCTCTTCGTGGATCTTGGAAGCTTGGCGCGCATGGAGGGGGCCGGCCCGGTGCTCTTCAGCTATCACGAGTTCATGCGCACCTATGGCTACCCGCTCCTGATCTGGCGCTCCGGGGGACAGCACTTCGGACAGCGCGCCATGCCACGCGTGGGATTCATGCTCTCGGCGGCCAACTATCTCAAGTTCCGCTGGCCGTGGCTGCGCCGCGCATCGGACGATCGATTGACGCGCATGGTCCAGAAGATTCATGCGCTGCGCACGCTCCCCTATCGAAATCTCGAGGAACTCGCGCCGCGCTTTCGCGGCTGGCGGATGGGGCTGATTCGCGCCGCCGCGCGGCGCGGACTGTTCAGCCGGCCTGCCACGATCGCCCGGCTGCGCCGTTGGGTCAACGGACTTCGCGAACCCGATCATGTTTCCCTTTGGTCCCACTACCAGAGTGGCATGCATGCTCCCGATGGCCGCGCCGTCACGCCCCGTTTCGAGCACATCGCGCGGCGCATCGAAGAACTCGGCGTGACCTCGGTCATGGAGATCGCGGCAAACCAAGGCGCGCTGGCCCGTCGCCTTGCGGCTGGCGGAGTGGTGCGCTCGATCATCGCCACCGATGCCGATGGTGCCGCGATCGACAAGGGATACTGTGCAGCGCGCGGCCGGGGGCTGCCGATTGATTGGGCGATCTTCAATCCCTTCTCGTTCGAGCGCAGTCCGCTCGAACCCGATCCTGAGGTCCGATTTCGCGCCGACGCGGTGGTGGTCATGGCGCTGACCCACCACCTCATCTTGACCCAGAGCCTGGGACTTCGATACATCCTGACCGTGCTTGGCTGGTTCACCAGTCGCTACGCCTTCATCGAATTCATGCCGCTCGGACTGCACGATGGCACGCAGGGCGTTGCGACTCCGCCGTGGTACACCGAGGCGTGGTTCCGCGAGGAGTTCGAGCGCCACTTCGAGGTGGTCGAGCGAACTCAGTTGGAACCGAATCGAGTGCTCTTCGTCGGTCGCATCCGGGGGCATGGCTCATGACGACGCCGCGGCAAGCTGGAGATGAGGCCTACGACGCTGCGATCGCCGCGAGCTACGAGGAGGATCGGCGACATGAGCGCATCTGGGGCGTGGAGCAGGCTTACATGGAGCGCGCGGTCGCGGCGATGCCAGTGGGTGCGACCGTGCTCGACCTCCCGGTCGGGACGGGGCGTTTCATTCCCGCATATCAGGCGCGGCAGCTCCGCGTCCTCGGGCTTGACATCTCGCAGGCCATGCTCGACCAGGCACGGGCGCGCGTGACGGCGCCGGGCATCGAGCTTCGACTCGGCGACGCGCGCGCGATCGATGCGCCCGATGCATCATTCGACTATGTCGTCTGCTGGAGGCTGCTGCATCTTCTTTCGCCGGACGACGCCCGGGAGATCATTGCCGAACTCGCTCGCGTGACGCGCGGCACGCTTCTCTTGCAGGCCTATGTCCGTGATGGCTGGCATCCATGGCTTCGACTGCGATCGGCGGTGGTGCGTCGCGTGCAGGCTCTTCGCCCCCGGAAAGCCGCGCCCGCATCGGCGTCGCCCTGGGCGCACATCCGCTCCTACGCCCATGTTGACTCCGAGTTGCGCGCCACTTGCCGTGCCTGCGGACTGACCGTTCAAGCGGCACGCGCGCTCTGCTCCTACGGCACTCTTCGACTTAAGGTCTTTGAGCTCGTGAAGGCAACCCCCGAGGCGCGCGGTGGCCGGTGATGCGCTTCAGCCAGTGACCGTGGAGATCCGGCAGTGCGTGCACTACGCCGCCTTTCGTTACGGCCACTCGGAGTATCACCCGTACGAGCGCTATCTCATTCGTTTGCATCGCGGTGATCCGATCGAGTCGATTCGCGAGGAGTTTCATGAGTTCCTGCGCCACTTCCGACCTCGACATATGGGCGAACTGCTCGGTGTACAGCTCTCGCGCCGCTATCCACTCTGGTCCTTTCCATGGCTCGGGTTCTGGCCGACGCTACGGATCCGTCGTGACACCGGCTGGCACACTCATCCGCGCGATGTTCCCGATGTGATCACGCACTTCTCCGAGGGCGGTATCTCGAGGGCACGGATCGAGCTCGAGTATGGATGGCTGCACGGCGCCTACGACGCGCTGGTGCGCGAAGGCTATCGACCCGACCTCTACGGCCGACCTCGTGTGCAATTGCTGAAGGCCCTTGACGGGCGCGTCGCAGCGCTCGTGCTCGATGGAAACCACCGCATTGGCACGCTCTCCGCACTCGGGCATGAACGGATCGAAGTCGATCACGCGCCGGCCGACACGATCGACGAGTCGCATCTCGATCGCTGGTGGGGCGTGAGGCTTCGGCGCTATCGGCGCGACGACGCCCGCCGCGTCCTTCACGCCTACTTCGAAGGCAACCACGCCATTCGCACGGCGGGCGCCACTCCATCGCATCTGGTCGACTAGGCTCCGACCCGTCACCCCGCCGGAGGCTCGCTGCATGTCCACCTCATTGCGACGCATCGCCAAGGCATGGCTCCCGCCTGCCGTGACGGGCGGATTGCTGCGCATGCGACATGGGCCGGGGATCACCTTCACGGGCCCCTACGCCTCCTGGTCCGAGGCTTGCGCCAGTGCTTCCGGTTACGACGCGGCGAACATTCTCGAGCGCGTGCTCGAGACCTCGCGTCGCGTGCGCTCGGGAGAGGTGGCCTTCGAGCGCGACTCGGTGGCGTTCGATCAGGTCATCCACTCCTTTCCACTGCTGGCCGGACTCCTCAGGGCCGCGGCGGGCAATGGCAATCGACTCGCCGTCCTCGACTTTGGCGGCTCACTGGGCAGCAGCTATCGACAGTGTCGCCGCTTTCTCGATGGGCTCTCCGAGCTCCGGTGGACGGTGGTGGAACAACCTCACTATGTCGAATGCGGGCAGAAGCACTTCAGCAGCGGCGAGCTGAGCTTCCGACGCACGATCGCCGAGGCGATCGCCGATCGCCCGCCAACGGTGGCGCTCATCTCCGGTGTCATCCAGTTCCTGCCTGAGCCATTCGCCGTGCTCGACGAACTCCTCGGCTGCGGCGCGTCCACGGTCATCATCGATCGAACCCCATTCGCGGAGATTCGCGAGGATCTGATCGCCGTTCAGCACATCCCACCCGCCATCTTCAAGGCGAGCTACGCATCGTGGATCTTCGCTCGAGCGCCCTTTCTCGATCGTGTGCGCGGGCGGTTCGAGATCCTGGCCGAGTTCGACAGCGCCGCCGATGGCCGCGCGTGGCTCGGTGCCCAGGAGTTCGTCTACGGTGGGTTGATCCTGCAACGGCGATGAGCGCACCGCTCCTGTCGCGCCTTCGGAGTCGCACGCTCCTCTGGCGCATGGCCGGCAACAGCGCCTGGCTCTTTGGCGAGCAGGCCCTGCGAGTGCTCGCGGGAGCGCTCGTCGGCATCATCGTGGCGCGACACCTAGGGCCCAGCGCGTTCGGCACGCTGAACATCGCCTATGCCTGCGCCACGCTTGTTGGCGCCGTGGCGGTGCTGGGATTGGGCGGCGTGGTGGTCCGCGACCTCGTGCGACAGCCGGAGGCAGCGCCAGCCATCCTGGGAAGCGCCCTCGCCCTTCGCATCGCCGCGACCGCCATCGCCGGCGGGGTGGGCGTGGCCGTCGTGGCCCTGCTCGACGAGCCGTCACGCGAGCTGACCTGGCTCGTGGTGGTGGCCATGAGCGCCCTGCCCTTCCAGGTGGTCGATGTCATCGATGCGGCCTTCCAGAGCCAGTTGCGCGGTCGCGCGATCGCCATGGGTCGCGGCATCGCCTTCCTCGTCTCATCGGGCGCTCGGCTCCTGTTCGTGGCGATCGGTGCACCGCTGCTGCTCTTCGCCTCGGCACCAGTCATCGAGTCGATGGTTGCTGCCGTGATCCTCACGGCCGCGTACTTCGCCTCGCCCGGCGCCGCACGCGGCTGGCGCGTTGATCGCGCGCGACTGGCTCCCATGTTGAAGGCCGCCGGGCCGATCGGGCTCTCAGGTTTCCTGGTGATCGCCATCATGCAGAGCGACAAGCTGATGCTCGGCGGTCTGGTCGGCCCCGACCCGGTCGGCGCCTACGCCGCCGCCGTCATGCTCTCCATGGCGTGGTACATGGTGCCGGTCATCATCGGTGGCTCGGCGGCACCGGCGCTGACCTCGCTCCATGACTCCGACCACGCCATCTATCTCAAGCGATTGCGCGAGGTCCTCGCCGTCGTCAGCGGACTCGGCGTGATCGTCGCGCTGGGCGGCGTGCTGCTCGCGAAGCCCATCGTGCTGCTGCTCTTCGGCGCTCCGTTCAGTGATGCGGCGCCAGTCCTGATGGTCCACATCTGGACGGGCGTCTTTGTCGGTCATGTCTCCATTCGCACCCGGGCCCTCCTGATCGAAGGCTCGTCCGGCGTCGTCATGCTGCTCTCGGCAGGCACGCTGGCCGGCAACCTGGCGCTGAACTGGCTCTTGATTCCGCCTCATGGCGCCATGGGCGCCGCGCTCGCCACGCTCGGTGCATGGGCCAGCGCGGCCCTGCTGCTCCCCCTGCTCTTCGCCTCCACGAGGCGATTTCCGGCGTTCATGCTCCAGTCGCTCAACCCCATCGGCTGGTTCCGGGTGCTGGCGAGGTGAGGTGAGGTGCGGTGAGGCGCGTCTCGCCCGGTTGAGCTGGCGGGACCACCCAGGATCGCGCGGGCTTGCGTGGGCCGCTGACCCCGGGAAGCGACTTCAGTTGCCCCACTCACCCAGGAGCAGCGCAATGTCCTCACCGCCGACCAGGCCATCGCCATTCAGGTCCGCTGGACACTCAAGGCATGGCCCCCAACTCCCGAGGAGCAGCGCGAGGTCCGCTCCATCAACATGGCCGTCACCATTCAAATCGGCCGCGCCAATCGGCACGAGCCTGACGAGTTGCGCTGTGGTGTTTGGAAGATTCTTGGCGGAGCCGAGAATCTGACGAGCGTTGTTGATGACGGCGAGTCCGGTGACCAGCCAGTTCCCCTGCCCGGGTGCGATGAGGGTGCCGACATTGGTGTAGCCCGCGTCGGCAAAGACGACTCCCAGACCGCCCTGATACACAAAGGTGATGGCATCACCCCGGTCGTTGAGCGAAACAGCCGAGGTGGTCGTGGCGCAGCCGCCCAAGATGGTCCACCCCGCGCCGGGGGTCCACTTCAAGGGGAAGGTGCTGCAACCAGAGAAGCCGAGAATGTGGCCGCAGAAGGCTCCGACATTGTTGAGATCATTGGTCACGACTCCCTGCCAGTTCCCCGGTGGAAGCGGAATCGTGGTCGTCACCATTGAATCGAGATCGAGCAGAGTGTTCCCTGAGACCACGGTGCGCTGATTGTTGACATCCGCCGCCAGCGACAGCCCCGGGAGTTCAACCACACTTGAGCCCGTGAACAGGGCCGCGCTCGAGTACATCCCAAGGCCGATGCCTCCGGACCCACCGACGATGTCGCCGAGGTCGTTCACCGCCAGAGCCGTGCTATGCACATGCCCGGGCAAGGCACCAAGAAGCTGGAACTCGTAGCCACTCTCCGTCGGCCACCACGCTGCGGCGCGGGAGCCGATGCTTGCGACACCGACCAGGCTCACGGCACCGACGATGACTCCTGACTCGTTGATGGCGTATGCATCTGATCCCAGCCACTCTGCCGGAACAGGAAGGAGCGTGACGGGCTCTCCCCGCCGCGCGACAAACGCCACGCCAAGGTTGCCGCTGAGGAGCTTGCGCCCCACGACATCACCGCGTTCATTCATGCCGAATCCCTGCAGGTCAGCACCGAGGACCTCCACCTTGTACGAAGGGAGCGCGGCCTGAGTCGGATGCGTCAGGATCCCGACGGCGGCGGCGATGAACGCGGCCATGATCGACTTCTTCACAGCGACCTCCGTGAGTCAGCGTGCTGCAGACAACCGAGTGTGATGACACGCGATCGTACAACGCGCCGCGGGTGGCACCAAGAGTGCCGAGCGCGGAACTCCGTCACCAGGGTGCCGGAACTCTGATGCATGTTCCGCGATTCGCACGCGATTGCACTCACTCCGTGATGGTGCCGCGTTCGAGCAAGCACCGTGGTGTGCCCTCGGACACCCGGCGCGCCCCACGCGGCTCGGCGCCACGCTCGGCCGGCGGTCTGGCCGCGCGCTGATCATGCCGCAGGCAAGGGGGTGCATCCACAACCCTCGGCGAGTCCATGAGCCCTCGCTGGGCCGCACCTGGCACGGAAGAAGGCCCGTTCGACCGCTCCCCGCGTGGGTCTTCCCACGACGACGGGCCGCCCGAAGCCGCAGCCATGGGCGGCTGCGGCAACCTGTTCGCGCTGCGCTATGATGCACGCCATGCCCGCTCCGGTGCAGGACCTTCCAGGCGTTTCCGTCGTCGAACACGGTGGCCGCCGCTACGCCCACATCATCCGCGCCTCGGCCACGGTCCCGGTGAGCACCTTCTTCTCCGCTCCCGAGGAGAGCTTCCAGTTCGGTCTTCTGGCCCATGAGGCGGGCTTCGTCGAGGAACCTCACACCCACCCCGAGATCGAGCGCCGCATCGGCGATCTTCAACAGGTGGTGGTGATCCAGCGCGGTCGCGTCGAGTTCATCTTCCATGCCGACGACGGGCGCACGCTTTCGAGCGTGGTGCTCGGTCCCGGCGACGCCATCGTGCTGATGCGCGGCGCCCACTCCGTGCGGGTCATCGAGGACATGCAGTGCGTCAGTGTCAAGCAGGGTCCCTTCCTGGGACCCGAGCGCGACAAGGTTCCTCTTGGAGGCAGACCATGATTCCGGTTTTCGAGCCGGATGTGACGGACGCGGACATCGCCTCGGTCATCGAGGCGCTTCACCGAGGCGAAATCTCCGGCACCTTCGGGCGCAGCCTGACGGACTTCGAGGAGAGCTACACCGCATGGTTGGGCCGCCGCTTTGCGGTGTCGACCACCAGCGGCACCACGGCGCTGCACCTGGCGATGGCGGCGCTCGACCTGCCGCGCGGCAGCGAAGTGCTCGTCTCGGCGAGCACGAACATCGCGTCGTCGCTGGCGCTCGCGCACAACGGTCTCGTCACGGTTCCAGTCGACAGCGAACGGCAGACCTGGAACATGGACCTCGACCTGCTCCCCGGCCTGCTCAGCCCACGCACGCGGGCCATCATGCCGGTGCATCTCTTCGGCAGCCCCATCGACATGCCGCGCCTGATGGCCTTTGCCAGAGAGCACAAGCTCGCGGTCATTGAGGATTGCGCCGAGTCGCACGGTGCCCGCTTCAACGGCACGCTGACCGGCGCGTTTGGTGAGCTGGCGTGCTTCAGTTTCTATGCGAACAAGGTCATCACCTCGGGCGAAGGCGGCATGGTGGTCACCGATGATGAGCGCCTTGTCGAGCGGCTGCGGCTGCTGCGGAACCTCGGCTTCACCAAGCCGCGCTTTCGACATGAAGTGCTCGGCTTCAACTTCCGCATGACGGGTTTGCAGGCGGCGCTTGGGCTCTCGCAACTTCGGCGCATCGATGCGATCATCGAGCGCAAGCGCGAAGTGGCTCGCTGGTACACCGAGCGTCTTTCGGGTGTGCCGGGAGTTCAGCTTCCGGTCGAGCCCGCCGGCACGCTGCATGTGCATTGGATGTACGCGATCGTCATCCACCCTGAGTTCGGCCTCTCGCGTGACGAACTGGCCGAGCACCTGCATCGCGAAGGCGTGGAGACGCGCACCTTCTTCTGCCCCATGAGCCGCCAGCCCTGCCTCGATGGGCCCGAGTTGATGCGCCCGGTTCCGTGCCCGGTCGCTGACGAACTCTGGGAGCGAGGTCTCTACCTTCCGTCGTCGACGCGGCTCACCGAAGATCAGGTCGCTCGCGTCTGCGGCCTCCTTCGAGCGGCGCCCCGCTCGGCGAAGGTGGCGGTGTGCGCCTCGCCGTAGTCCTCCCGGAGTTGAAGCCCTCCATCGGCGGCGGATTCACCTTCGTGGAAGAGGTGGCCCGAGCGATCGACGAGGGTGTGGCTCCGGCGGGTGTCGAAGTGATCATCGTCTCGCAGGCCAGCGAAGGCGCCGCTGCAAACGGCGCGGCTCCGCGGCCGGGCACCCCGCGCCGCGTCACCTACCGCCCCGAGGGCACCGTGGATCGCCTGCGCCTGCGACTGGCTCGATCGTCGCAGCGACTCTGGAAGCGCCTTGGCGGCGCCAGCGCCGTCGAGCGAGCCGCGCGCAGCGCCGGCGCTTCCATCGTTTGGTTTCCAACCGGCGGCAGCGAGGCGATCGATCTTCCGTTCGTGGCCACGGTCTGGGACATCCAGCATCGAACGCATCCGTGGTTTCCCGAGGTTTCGGCGTCGGGCCTCTGGCGCGCGCGCGATGACTCCTCCCGCGAGCTGCTTGCCCGCGCGGCGCTGGTCGTCTGCGGAACCGAGGCTGGAGCCGGCGAACTCGAACGCTACTACCAGGTCCCGCGCGAGCGCATCGTGATTGCGCCGCATCCCACCCCAGGGTGGGCGCTGCGCGACGGCGCGGGGGACCTGAGCGCCGTACCCGATGGGCCGTTCTTTCTCTACCCGGCCCAATTCTGGCCTCACAAGAATCACGCGATGCTCCTGCGAGCTCTCGCGCGGCGACGGCAATCGGGAAGCCGCGCGTCACTCGTGCTGGTCGGTGGTGATCAGGGCATTCGCGCACGCCTCTCGGCACTCGCAGAACAGCTCGGCATTGCCGACGCGGTGCACTTTCCCGGATTCATCTCGCGCGAGGCGCTGCGGGGGCTTTACCGCCGCGCAACAGGGCTCGTCTATGCGGCCTTCTCAGGGCCTGAGAATCTCCCGCCACTTGAAGCGTTTGCGCTGGGTTGTCCCGTCACCAACGCCGACTTTCCCGGGGCGCGAGAGCAACTCGGCGATGGCGCCATCTACTTCGATCCCATGCTCGACGCTTCGATCGCCGCGGCCATGGAGTCGCTTGAGTCGGATGGCGCGCTTCGCGCTCGACTGGTGGCCGCAGGCGCCGAACGGGCCCGCTCCCGACGAGGCGACGACTTCGTGCGGACCGTGCTGCACGCGATCGCCGCTCGAGCACCGATGATCGATCCACTCACCTGAGCTCGCGCTCCCGAGGCGCACCACGAGTGAGCGAAGGCGAACCGCTACCATCCGCGCCACGATGCGCTTTGCCATCGTCACTCCCACGCTGAACAGCGGGACCTTCCTGCGCGACACCGTGCACTCGGTGCTGGCCACCCTCGGACCGGAGGACACCTACACCATTGTTGATGGTGGCTCCACCGATGGCAGCGTCGACGCGTTGCGGGCATCGCTGCCACCGCGCGTGCAGGTTCTTCGTGACTCGGGCGGTGGCATGTATGAGGCTATCGCGCAGGGGTTCGCGGCGACCCCCGGCTCCGTGATGGCGTGGATCAACGCCAGTGATGTGCTTCTTCGCGGGGCACTGGAGCGCGTGCGCGAAGCCTTCCGCGCGTCGAACGCGGAACTGCTCTACTTTGACGATCTGGCCATGAATGAGGAGGGCGTCATTCAGCAGCGCACCATCGGCACGGTCCAGGCGCCGCTGAGGGCGATGCGCGCGGTCGGCTGGACGCCGCTTCAGGATGCCTGCTTCTGGACGCGCGAGCTCTACGAGCGATGCGGCGGTGTGAATCGCGAGATGCGGCTCGCCGGAGATTTCGACTTCTTCCTTCGGGCCTTTCACGCGGGTCGCGCGCACTACATGCCGGGCATCGTCTCCGCCTTTCGACACCACGCAGGCCAACTCTCCCGCGCGAGATCCGGTGCCTATCGCGATGAAGTGCGCCTCGCTCGGCAGCGCTTCGATCGTGCGCAGGGGCTGTCGCCGATCGGCGCGCTGACGCACCTGCGCCTCCGCGCGGCACTCTCGTTCAGGGCTCGCTCGGGCGCAGGCTCGCGATCGACACCGTGGGCGGGTCGCCCCTGGCGCGAGGTCGAGGCGAGTCTGACATGAAGGCGCTGCGGCGATGGATCGAGGTCGTCGTCGAGCCGAGGCGCATCCTCGGGCTTCGTCATCTGCCGCGCTTCTTTCGCGATTGGAGGCGCCTGCGCCGTGCGGGCATGACCGCGCGCCTCTCCGACACATGGCCGCAACTGGCCGATCGAACAGCCTCAACGCCCTTCGATCCGCACTACTTCTTCCAAGGGGCATGGCTCGCGCGACAGCTCGCGCAGCGGCGCCCCACCTGCCATGTCGATGTCGGCAGCGATCTGCGTGTTGTGGGCGTGGTGAGCGCCTTTGTTCCCACCACCTTCCTCGACCTTCGGCCTGCCGCGATCGCTGTGCCCGGTCTCACACCGCAGGCGGGCGATCTCAACGCGCTGCCATTTGCGGATGGCTCGCTCGAGAGTCTCTCCTGCATGCATGTCATTGAGCACATCGGGCTTGGTCGCTACGGCGATCCGATCGATCCCGACGGAAGCGTGAAGGCGTGCCGTGAACTCGCCCGCGTGCTTCGTCCGGGGGGTTGGCTCTTTCTCTCAACGCCGGTCGGGCAGCCGCGCGTGGAGTTCAACGCCCATCGCATCTTCGATCCGCAAGTCATCGAGTCGATGGTCGCTCCGCTCGCACTCACTTCCTTTGCGTGGGTTGATGATCGTGGACGCTTTCACGACCAGGCGACGCCAGAGGACGCGCGAAGCGCTCGTTACGCCTGCGGCATGTTCGCCTTTCAGGCACCGCCAGCCACGCACAGTGGGTTGCCAGGCGCGACGACGGCACTTGGGGAGCCTGTGCTCCCGTTGACGGCGCCGACATCAACGGCACCACTGACCACTCGTGCTCAAGGTGAGGGCGCGGAGGCATGAGCCGCCACTGGGTGAACTGGAACGCTCGTGCCCGAGATGCTTGGGTGGCACGCGAAGCTGCGCGACTTCCCCAGGGTTCGCGCGTGCTCGACCTCGGCGCGGGAGGTTGTCCCTATCGCCCGCTTCTTGCCCACTGCCGGTATGTCTCGCAGGACTCCGCGCCGCTGCGACATGATCAACTCTCCGAAGGTCGATATGGCGACATCGACCTGCGCTGCGATGCCGCCGCCATTCCCGAACCGGATGGGAGCTTCGATGCGATCCTCTGCACCGAGGTCATCGAGCATGTCATCGACCCCACGGCAGTGATGCGTGAGGCGGCGAGAGTGCTTCGGCCAGGTGGCATACTGCTGGTGACCGCGCCGCTGGGGTCCGGCATTCACCAGGCGCCTGTCCACTACTACGGCGGGTTCACTCCCTTCTGGTACGAGCGCGTGCTGCGTGACTCGGGCTTCACGGCGATCGAAATCACACCAAACGGCGGCACCTTCGCCCACTTCGCCCAGTGGTGCGTGCAGGTCCTTCTCCTTCTGCGACCGCACGCGCTCGGCGGTGGCGTGAAGGGATGGCTTGCGAGCCTTCTCACCCTGCCTCTGCTCGCGCTGCTTCTCGTTCCGGCGCTGTTGATCGCGCGGGTGATCGACGGTCTCGACTCGGAGCGCGCCTTCACGGTGGGCTACTTCGTGAAGGCGCGGCGCTCATGAGCACCATCGTGGCCACGCGTCTGTTGGGCGGGCTCGGAAACCAGCTCTTTCAGTGGGCCGCCGGCGCAGCGGTCGCGCAGGCGACGGGCGCGGAGCTGCGCATCGACCCCCGTCCCGTCGAGGGGCGAACGCGCTACCGACTTCCCGAGCTTGGACTCGATGCACCACGCTGGACCGGCACAGCCACGACCGAGGCCCTCTTGCGCCTGCCTGGACTCTGGCGCTTCTGCCGCGCCGCGGGCTGGTCGCCGCGCTGGCGATCGACTCGGCTCCGCTTCGATCGACTGCGGGGCTTCGATCCCTCGATTCCCTCGCTTCTGCCGAGCGACGGCACGCTCATCCTGACCGGCTACTGGCAGGCTCCCGAATGGGCCGAAGCGGTCAGGGATCGATTGCGACCGGTGGTCACGCCGTGCGTGACCGAAGTGATCGGCGTGCATGTCCGTCGTGGTGACTACACCGCGCAGCAGCGCATCGGCGCCTACCACGGTGTGCTCGGAGTGGAGTACTACCGCCGTGCACTCGACGCACTCGGCCGCGAGGTCACGACCAGACCGGTGATGATCTTCACCGATGAACCCGATCGCGTGCGCGGTGAGGGTTGGGTTCCCGCCTCGGCCCGGTGGGCTGAGCCCGCCTCTGACCTCGAACATCTCCGCGCCATGGCCGGCTGCGCTCATCTCATCACGGCCAACAGCAGCTTTTCGTGGTGGGCCGCATGGTTCGGAGAGCGGCCTGGTCGTCGAGTGATTGTTCCGAACGAGTGGTGGAGCGCGACGGCGGGTGCCATTCCCCATCCGGCGCCCCCGGCGTGGCAGCGCATCTGAGATCGCTCGGTGGTGGATGCGATCACGCTGAAGGAGCTGCATCGCACGAGCGGCCCACACGCGAGTGTGATGATGTTCGGGACAGGGCGTGGTGATGCGCGGTTCGACAAGGGGCTCCAAGGCGATGCGGTCGGGCCGAGCCTGACTCGAGTCGCTTCGGCGCACGAGGCACATGAACTCCTATCATGCGCGGCACTGTGCGCGTCAGCGTTCTGCTGCCCTTCGTCAATGCCGCAGCGACCGTTCGCGCCGCCGTGCGATCGATCCTCGAGCAGACCCACACCGACTTCGAACTCGTGGTGATTGATGATGGCTCGACCGACCACTCCCGCTCACTGATTGAAGAGGAGGCCGGTGGTGATCGGCGCCTTCGTCTGCTTGGAGATCGAGAGCGTCGCGGTCTGCCGGCTCGACTGAACGAAGCCCTCGATGCCGTTCACGGCGATCTCATCGCGCGCATGGATGCCGACGATGTTGCCCACCCCGAGCGCTTCGCCCGCCAGATCGAAGCCCTCGCCGATGATCGCTCGCTCGACCTCGTGGGTTCAAGCGTCGTCGTGCTCGATGGCGACGAACCGCTCGGCATCCGTCGCTTTCCGCTCAGTCATGAGTCACTGACGGCGTCGATCTGGCGCGGGATTCCCGTGGCCCATCCGACATTCATGGCCCGGAGCGCGTGGCTTCGTCATCATCGCTTCGATGCACACTTCACCCGCTCGCAGGATCAGGAGCTCCTGTTGCGCACAAGCGCCTCGTCGCGCTTCGCCAATCTCGAACCGCCGCTGCTCGGCTACCGAGAGCCTGCGGCCGGAGCGGACCGTTCACTCTCGCGGCGCTTTCGTCGCGAAGCCGTGCGCAGGCATGTCGGCGCCGTGGCCGCGTCGCGACTGCATCTCCGCGACATGGTCGCGTCGCTCTCGACGCTTCTTCGGCCCGGCATCGAGCGCTCCGCGCATCGACTGCGGCCACTCTCGCCCACTGACGCCGAGCAATGGCGCCGCCTCGCACGGAGCGGCCGATGGCCCGACCTCGCCTCTGCGTCGTAACTGCGGCGTCGATGACGCTTGCCGCCTTCTGGCCCAGGCTGCTTCAGCGGGCACAGGAGCGCTATGACCTGTCGATCGTGTCGAGCGGTGCCTCGAACGAACTTGTTGAACGCATGGGCATTCGTGCCACCGCATTTGATGTGGCGATCCCGCGTCGGCCATCGCCGTGGGCCGATTGGAGCGCCTTGCAGCGGCTTCGCGCGCTCTTTCAATCGCAGCGCTTCGACCTCGTGCATTCGCAGACGCCGAAGGCGGGACTCCTCGCGATGAATGCCGCTCGCTCGACGGGCGTGCCACTGCGCGTGCACACCTTCACGGGACAGGTGTGGGCCACGCGCCGCGGTGCATGGCGGCACATCCTGCGATCACTCGATCGGCGCACGGCACACCACGCCTCGGCGCTCCTTGCGGACAGCCGCGCGCAGGCTGACTTTCTCATCCGCGAGGGAGTCGTCGCCGCCGAGCGAATCGAAGTCCTGCACCATGGGTCGATCTGCGGCGTCGATCCGCAGCGCTTTCGGCCGAACGCCGCGCTGCGCATGAAGGTCCGCCGCGAGATGGGCGCCTCGGAGCGCGACACCGTGATTCTCTTCATGGGACGGCTCGACCGGGAGAAGGGAGTGCCCGAATTGCTCGTCGCATTCGAGCGCCTTGCCGCGACACGGCCTGCGCTCCGGCTTTGGCTGGTCGGGCCCGATGAAGGCGCTGCGGACGCGCTCCAGGCCATCTCACCTGCGCTCCGCGCTCGCGTCGCGCATCCCGGAGCGACGACAGCGCCAGAGCGATTCATGGCCGCCGCTGATCTCCTCGCCCTGCCGAGCCATCGCGAGGGTTTCCCAGTCACGACACTCGAAGCCGCCTCCTGCGGCATTCCCACCGTCGCGAGTCGCATCTACGGTCTCGCCGATGCCGTCATCGACGAAGTCACCGGCCTCCTCCATGAGGTCGGCTCAGCCGAGAGTCTCGAGCGTGCGCTTGGCCGGGTCGTCGATGATGAAGCCTTGCGCGAGCACCTCGGCCGCACCGCGCGCGAGCGCGCGCACCGTGACTTCGACCCCGACACGATCGCCTCCGCCCTGCTTGATTTCTACGAGCGCCATGGGTCAATGCGAACGACAGGCCGGTGATGGACTTGCCCAACCTTGGCGCCTCCTCAGCGGGTACGACCGACGCGCGGCGTGTCGCATCAGGCCTGTGATGGACTTGTCCGCCGCGACGCCTCCTCAGCGGCCACGCCACACACGCGGCGTGGCGCGCCGGACCCGTGACGGCTCGATCGGCCGCGTCACCCACCGCCAGCGCCGGTCTCCCGCGTGTGCAGCGGTACCATGCGAATGTGCTCAAGCGAGCCTTCGACATGGTGGCGTCGCTGCTCCTGCTGCTGCTTGCGGCGCCGGTGATGGCCATCATCGCGCTCCTGATTCTTGTTCGCCTCGGGCGCCCCGTGCTCTTTCGACAGATGCGCCCCGGGCTCGAGGGCCGACCCTTCACACTCATCAAGTTCCGCACCATGCGGCTTGCGGCACCGAGTCATGGAGACCTCTCCGCAGTCGCGAGTGACGCCGAGCGTCTCGATGGCCTTGGTCGCCTTCTCCGCGCCAGCGGGCTCGATGAACTGCCTGAACTCTGGAATGTTCTGCGTGGAGACATGAGCCTCGTCGGGCCGCGCCCGCTGCTCATGGAGTACCTGCCGCTCTATTCGCCGGAGCAGTCGCGGCGCCATTGTGTACGGCCCGGCATCACCGGCTGGGCGCAGGTCCACGGTCGCAATCGAGTCGGCTGGACGGAGCGCCTCGAACTCGATGTCTGGTATGTCGATCACCGCTCCTTCGTGCTCGACTTGCGCATCCTCGGAATGACGCTGCTCCAACTCTTGCGTCCTGGTGATTCCGCTCAACAGGGGCACGCCACCATGGAGCCCTTCCGAGGCACGGCCTCCGCAGCACCGCGACGCCAAGGAGAAGTCGATGGGTGAACCACTTCCGGTCGTTGGCGAAGTGCTTCGCATCCTCGGTGCAGGAGGTCACGGCAAGGTGGTCGCCGAGTGCGCGCACGCGTCGGGGTGGCGCGAGATTCACTTCTTCGATGATGGTCGAGCGCGCGGTGATGTCATCGCCGGGTGGACGGTGCACGGCACACTCGCCGAGGCGTTCGCGAAGGATGCACAGGCGGCCGCGATCGTCGCGCTCGGCGACAACGCGCAACGCCTCGAGTGGCTCGACCGGCTCGCGCAGGCTGGCGTGGCGCTGCCGACGATCGTGGCGCCGTCGGCCGTGGTGAGCCCGCGCGCCTCACTCGGTGCGGGAAGCGTGGTGGTGGCCACGGCGGTCATCGCCGTCGACGCCCGCATCGGCCGCGGGGCCATCATCAACACCACAGCCTCCATCGATCACGACTGCGTGCTTGGCGATGGCGTGCACATCTCTCCCGGAGCGCGCCTCGGCGGTGGTGTCTCCGTCGGCGATCGATCGTGGATTGGAATCGGTGCCTCGGTGCGCCACGGCATTCGGATCGGTGCCGATGTCATGGTCGGCGCCGGTGCCGCGGTCGTCAACGATCTTCCAGATGGCGCCCGTGTCGGCGGCGTGCCCGCGCGGCCGCTGGGTTCGTGAGCGCTCCTGATACGCTTTCCGCATGAGTTCGGGCCCTCTCGCCCACGCCCCGTGGCCACACTTTGACCAGGAGATGATCGACGCCGCCGCGTCGGTCCTCCGTTCAGGCCGAGTCAACTGGTGGACCGGCTCCGAATGCCGCACCTTCGAGCGCGAGTGGTGCGACACCTTCGGCTTGACGCATGCGCTCGCCATGGCGAATGGAAGTGTCTCACTGGAGGTGGCCCTGAAGGCGCTCGGGATCGGTCCCGGTGATGAGGTCATCGTGACGCCTCGGAGCTATGTCGCGAGCGCCTCTTGCGTGGCGCTCGTGGGTGCGACCCCCATCTTCGCCGACATCGATCGTCGCTCTCAGAATCTCTCGGCGGAAACCATCGAGGCGGTGATCACGCCGAGAACGAAGGCGATCATCCCTGTGCACCTCTACGGCTGGCCCTGTGACATGCCCGCGATCATGGCGGTCGCGCGGCGGCATGGCCTGAAAGTCATCGAGGATTGCGCCCAGGCGCATGGCGCGACGATCGATGACCGGCCCGTCGGCTCATTCGGCGACTTTGCGAGCTGGTCGTTCTGCCAGGACAAGATCATCACCACCGGTGGTGAAGGTGGCATGCTGACAACTGCGAACGAGTCTCTCTGGAAAGTCGCGTGGAGCCTCTCCCAGCATGGCAAGTCGTGGGAGCAGGCGATGGCGCCTCCCAGCGCACCAGGGTTCCGATGGCTGATCGAGCGCATGGGCTCGAACTACCGCATGACCGAAATGCAGGCGGCCATCGGGCGAGTGCAACTGAGGCGCCTTCCGGCGTGGATTGCGGCGCGGCAGCGCAACGCCGCGACGCTGCGCGCCGTCCTCGAAGAGTCCCCGCTGATCGACCTCCGGTGGCCGTCGCCGCGCGAAGGTCATGTCTTCTATCGCGTGGCGGCGCAGGTTCGACCAGAGGCGCTTGCGCCGGGCTGGTCGCGCGACCGAATCATGACGGAGATCTCCGCGCTGGGTGTGCCCTGCTTCGTCGGGGTCTGCCCCGAGATCCAACTTGAGTGTGCGTTCCAGCCTCCCGGCGGAGGACCGAACACATCCCTGCCGACCGCCGCCGAGGTCGGCGCGAGGTCGCTGGCCTTCCTGGTCCATCCGACGATCGACGCCCACGCCATGGACGCATGTGCGGCCGTGGTGGCGCAGGTGCTTGCGCGGGCGGCGAAGCGGGCCCCGGCTCGGTGCTAATCTAGGGGGAATGCTCGGGACGCTCGACCGGCTCTCGCGCCGACAGAAGCAAGTCCTCATGGGCTTCGCCGATGCTGCCGTGCTTGTCGCGGCGGTCTATGGCGGCGTTGCCATGAGGCTGGGGACCTTCACGCCCGACCTGACCCCCTATTGGCCCATCATGGCGCTGGCGCCCGTGGTCGGGATTCCGTGCTTTGCGTTCCTCGGGCTCTACCGCGAGATCATTCGGTATGTCGGCCCCCGCATCGCCATTCTGCTGGCGAAGGGAACGCTGGCCACCACCGTCGTCCTGATTGCCGCGAGCTTCCTCGTCATCAATCGCGGCAGCGGTGTCTCCCGTGCGGCCTTCTTCGGCTTCGCCTGCCTCACGATGATCGGCTGTGGCGGGCTGCGGCTGGCGGCCCGCTCCTATCTGCGATCGCTTTCGCTCACCGGGCGCGAGCATGTCTGCATCTATGGCGCCGGGCAGGCGGGCGCGGGGCTACTCGCCATGCTTGCGGCCGATCCCACGCGCGCGGTCGCCTTCATTGTTGATGACGACCCCCGACTCCAGGGCCGGCGCATCCGCGGCGTGCCTGTGCACGATCCCGCCAACCTCGGTGAGCTTGTCGCGCGGCATCGGATCACCACCGTCATGCTCGCCATGCCGTCGATCGGCGTGCGCCGCCGTCGCGAGATCATCGATGTCATCCGGGGACTCGGGCGTCGCGTGCTCACCGTTCCATCGTTGCGTGAGATTGCCGATGGTCGGGCGCGCATCGATCAACTGCGTCCAGTTGCGATCGAGGATCTCCTGGGCCGAAGTCCAATTCCTCCCGATCCGCGCCTGGTGGCGCAGACTGTGTCGGATCGAAGCGTCATGGTGACCGGCGCCGGTGGCTCGATCGGAAGCGAACTCTGCCGCCAGGCGCTTCGGCAGCGCCCGACGCGGCTCATCATGGTCGATTCGTGCGAGTTCAACCTCTACTCGATCGATGCGGAGATCACGAACTCGGCTCGACGGCTCGGCGTGGCTCCAGTCATCGAATCTGTGCTCGCATCGGTGGAAGATGCCACGCGCCTCGAGGCGGTGCTTCGCAAGCACGGGGTCGAGACGCTCTACCACGCCGCCGCGTACAAGCATGTGCCGCTGGTCGAGGCGAATGAGATCGCCGGCGTCCGCAACAATGTCATCGGAACCTGGCGCGCGGCCGAGGCGGCGGAAGCCGCGGGCGTGCGCACATTCGTGCTCATCTCGACTGACAAGGCCGTTCGTCCATCGAGCGTGATGGGTGCCAGCAAGCGCTTCGCGGAGTTGATCCTCCAGGGCTTCGCCTTCCGCGGCAGCCCGATGCGCTGCATCAATGTCCGCTTCGGCAATGTGCTGGGCTCGTCCGGCAGCGTCATCCCCCTCTTCCGTCGGCAGATCGAGGAAGGCGGGCCCGTGACGGTGACCCACCCGGAGGTGACTCGCTACTTCATGACCATTCCCGAAGCGAGCGAGCTCGTGCTTCAGGCGGCGTCGATGGGCCGCGGCGGCGAGGTCTTCGTGCTCGACATGGGCGAGCCGGTCAAGATCTATGATCTCGCGCGGAACATGGTGGAGCTCTCGGGGCGCACGGTGCGCGACGACCAGCGGCCCGACGGAGACATCGAGATCATCTTCACCGGACTCAGGCCCGGGGAAAAGCTCTACGAGGAGCTCGTCATCGGCCGCGATGTCGATGGCACCGCGCATTCGCAGATCATGCGCTCGCGCGATGAGCACCCCGGCTGGGAGGCGACGCTTGGTCTCCTCCATGAACTTGAGTTCGCCATCGATCAGCAGGATGTCCGTGCCGTTCGACGGACACTTGAGAAGGCCGTGCCGGAGTACCGCCAGGACAAGGCCGCGCGCGGATGAGGTGGCTCACCGGCGTGGTCGTCGTCGGAGCACTCCTTCTCTCCGTCGCTTTGGGAACGCTGGGGCTCGCGCCATTTCCCGCCACGGTGTCACTCGATCCGCAGGCGATCGAGCACGATGATGCGCTGGCGTGGCGGACCCGGGATCGTCCGCTGCACGGCTGGTTCGTCTCCGCCGTAAGCGAGGGCGAGTGGTCGCTATGGCCGGTCGAAGCGACGCTTCTCGAAGATGGCCGGCCACTCGAGCCCGCACGCTCTTCACACGATGAGATTCGTCGCGAGGGCGCTGGCCGATGGAGCCTCTGGCTCGGGCAGGTCTACTTCTCGACCGGTGATGAGAGCGATCCAACTTCGGGGCTTCGCGCCTATCTCCTTTCCGCGCCACTGCGACCGACGCCGCTTCTGCTCGTGCTTTGGGGTGCCAGCCTGGTCGCGGCGCTCCTCCTTCTGCGACGCGAGTCATCGGCGATTCGTCGTCTCAGCGATCCGCTGATCAGCGCCGTGGCGCCGAGGCCTGCGGCGAGCGATCCCGTGGCGTGGTCACCCGCCGCGCCGCTCCTCCTCGCCGGTGCGATGGCGCTGACCTTCAGCGGCTGGTACGGCGCCATGCGTCTCCTCGAGTGGGATGTCGACCGTGGCCCCGAGCAGCGAGCGGCGATCCTGCCCTACCTCTCCGTCGTCGACTTCGTGCTGGTGGCTCTCTTCGTTCTCACCGTGATCGCCTCGCGCGTGCGACCCTCGAAGGTGGTCACCGTGGTCCTCCTTCTCATCACGCTCTGCCTTGCGGCGGCTGGCATCGATCGCGCCGGTCAACTCGACTGGCAGCCGCAGATCACCGGCGTCATCGCGGGTCTGCGCTTCGCGTTCGCCTTCACCGCCGCGTGGTGCTTGGCCCGAGCGGGCGGCCTTCGTGCGATCACGCCGACCATGATCGCGATGGCCGCGATCTGGATCCCGGGAGTCGCCATCGCCGCGTGGCGAGGCACGGGTCAGTTCATCGAAGTCGGCGGTCACTTTCCGAGCTTCGCGGGCATGGTCCTCGCACTCCTGACGATCTTCGCGCTGCATCGAGGGGCGCTGGTGCCGGCGGTCATTCCCGCGGTGTCGATTCTTGCAACCGGAAGCCGCGTTTCGGTCATCGCTTGGCCCATCGCGGTGCTTGCGCCGGTCCTGCGATTCGGTCGATCGGCGCTGCCGTTTCTGCCCGGCGGGCCGAGCGCGAGTGAAGTGGGCGAGCGTGCGCCATCGCGCCGCGCCGTGATCGGCGCCGCAGGAGTTCTCGCCTTCGGTGTCGCCGTCATCTTCTCTTCGGAGCGACTTCGGTCGTATCTCCTGTCCAAGCTCTCATCGACCACCTGGCTCTCCATGGGGCGGCGTCTTGAGATGACCGGGTGGACCATCAACACGATTCAGGCCACGGGATGGTCATGGTTTGGATGGGGCTGCGGGCGTGCGCCGTCGTTCATCCAGGAGGGCATTCGACTCGGCACCATGCCGAGCGACTGGGGCAATCTCCATGTCATCTGGTTGCAGTGGCTGGTCGAGCTCGGCATCTTCGCGCTGCCGCTGATCGCGCTCGTCGCCATCTCGACCGTGCGCGCGTGGGTCCGGGCGCCGCTTCCGGCGGCGCTCTGGACCTACTTCCTTCTCTCGCAGAGCATCGACTACTGGCTCTGGTCGCGCGACGGGCTCCTCCTCTGGGGAGTCATGTTGGGCGTGGCCGAAGGCATGCGTCGCTCGACCGCGCCCGCGAGCGCAACAGAGTCAACCTGAACGGCCTGACTCCGCGCTTGGCAAGTCGGCCGCGCCTCGCAAACCCACCGCGCTTCGCAAGTCCGTCGCGCCTGGCAAGTCGGCCGCGTCCCGCAAGCCCACCGCGCTTCGCAGATCCGTCGCGCCTGACAAGTCGGCCGCGCCTCGCAAGTCGACCGCGCTTCGCTAATCCGTCGCGCCCTGCAAATCCGAATAGAGCGCTTCAGTCTCTTCGATCATGCGATCGAGTCCGAATCGCTCGGCGACGCGGCGAGGCCCCGATGCAGCCAACTCGCGGTGCCACGAGGCGTCGTGGAAGAGGCGCACCACCGCTTCGGTGAGTCCGCTGACATCACCGATCGGTCGCACCACTCCGGTCACGCCATCGTCAATAGCGTCGCCCGCGCCTCCGGCCGCCGTGGTCACGACGGGCACACCGAGGTGCTGGGCTTCGAGGAGCACATTCGGTGTCCCCTCCGCCTTGGAGGTGAGAAGAAAGGCGTGGCTCTCGGCGAGAATCGCAGGAACATCGCTGCGACGACCAAGGTGGTGCATGCGCGACGCGTGGCGCGAGCCTCGCATGCGCCGACGAACATCGCGCTCCAGTCGACCTGTCCCGACGAGCACGACATGAGCTTCGGGCACTCGGTCGAGCACCTTCTCCGCCACCTCCACGAAGGTGAGCGGCTGCTTCTCATCAGCCATGCGGAAGACGCCGGTGAGGAGCCGCGCGGTCGGTGGAATGCCTGCATCACGCCGCATCTGCGCTCGAACTGAAGGCGGAGGCACCTCCAGATGGGAGAAGTCCACGCCATTGAGGATCACTCGGAAACGCTCGGGCGGAAGGCCGAGCCACTGCGCGTAGTCGAGCGCGCCAGCCTGTGAGTTGTTGACGAAGGTGACGCCGGGGCGAGCGGCCAGAACGCCGTACCACTGCTCAAACCACGGCTCACGCAGGTGCGGCATGTGCACCGGGCTCACATTGCGCGTGCTGAGAATGATGGATGGAACGCCCGCGATGGCAGCGGCGATCCCGCCCCAGAGGTTTGTGTGATCGAGCCAGCAATGGACGATGGCCGGGCGCCGAATGAGCAACTCACCGACGAGATCGGGCACCTGTGGGCGAAGGAATCCGGGAACGCCGCGCACGCGCTCAACGACCTCCGGAGCCTCGCGCACGCGCGCTTCGAACGCGGGATCCATCACTCTCCCGGAGATGGTCACCGGCACCCCCTCCTTCTGGAGCGAAGGAAGGTAGTGCCCCTTGTCGCGCTCCAGACCCTGGGTGACGATCAACTCGGCGCGGCGGTACCCACGGGCGCGGAGCCCTGCGAGCGTGTAGACGACCTGCCGCTCGGCGCCTCCAGCCTGAAGGCTGCCGATGATGTGAACAATGGAGAGGTCACGAAGCGACTTCTTCGGTACCGACGGAACGGCCGTCACCGCCTCTTCCCCACGCACTCGCGCGGACTCTGATTTGCTCGCGGTCTGGACCTCGGCCTGCGGTCGAGAGACCAGTTGCTCCGCCGACTCGCTCTGAAAGTTCGGATCGTCGTAGACGCGCTTCAACAGCACCCGACGCAGTGGCGCCAGTCGATCGGCCAACCCCGGCGCGACGCGACGCATGGTGTTGATTCCCCAGCGCGCCGCGCGGCGAAGGAGCGGGCCGCGCGGGAAGAAGAATCGGTCGTACACATGCATCGCTGAGGTCCGCGCCCGCCACGACGACGGGCGTTTGGTCCGCGTCCACCGTGGCCGCGCAGGGTCCCTTCGCCGTCGCCTCCACGCACGCTCCACGGAGGGGCAGCGCCGCCGAATATACTCGGCTTCACGCACCGGGCGGTGCGGACCGCATGGCGTTCATCTCCATCATTCATCGCCACCGCGCTCTTCTCTGGGAACTCCTGAAGCGCGAATTCGGCGAGCGCTATGCAGGCAGCGCCCTTGGTTGGCTCTGGCTGATGGCCCACCAGTTCTTCCTGGTGGCGCTCTATGTCTTCGTCTTCGCGATCGTCTTCCCGAGCCGCATTGCGATCTCCGTGGAGATGCCCCGCGACTATGTCACCTACATCCTGGCGGGACTCGTCCCGTGGCTGGCGGTGGCCGAGTCGCTCTCGCGAAGCCCCGGCGTCTTCGTGGGGAACGCCAATCTCGTGAAGCAGGTCGTCTTTCCCATCGATCTGCTCCCGGTCCGCGCGGTGCTCGCCGCAATGACCAGCCAGGGCGTGGCGCTGCTGCTGCTTCTGGGCTGGATGATCTGGCGCGGAGGTCACATTCCGCCGACCGTGCTCCTTCTGCCGGTGCTGCTGGTCCTGCAACTGGTGCTCCTCACCGGCATTTCGCTGTTGCTCGGGTCGCTTGCGGTCTACCTCCGCGACATCAAGGAGTTCGTGCAGCTCTTCGTGACCGCGGGTCTCTTCCTGGTCCCGGTGCTCTACCTGCCGGAGTGGCTCGATCGCCTCTGGCCTGGGGTCCGATGGCTGCTCTATCTCAATCCGTTCAGCTATCTCGTCTGGTGCTCGCAGGACCTTCTCTACTTCGGGCGCATTGAGCATCCGGCGTCGTGGGTGATTCTTCCCATCCTCGCGTGTGCCGCGTTCATCTTCGGCAGGCTCGTCTTCGAGCGCCTGCGTGTCGGCTTCGGAGAACACCTGTGAACGCCGCCACGCCCTCCGGAACCTCGCACGCGACCGTGCTGATGCCGCCGCCACCGCAGGACTCCTCGCCGATCATTGAGATCGAGGGTCTCTCGAAGTGCTACCGCGTCTATCCGCGCCCGCGCGATCTGCTCATCGAGCTCCTTCTGCGACGCAAGGCGCACATCGAGGCGTGGGCGCTGCGTGATCTCTCGCTGAACATCCGACGAGGCGAGGTCGTGGGCATCATGGGGCGCAACGGGGCCGGCAAGAGCACTTTGCTCAAGATCCTCATGGGGACGATGGCGCCGACCTCGGGTCGTGTCCAGATTCACGGCCGGATCTCGGGCATTCTGGAACTGGGCACGGGCTTTCATCCCGAGTTCACGGGGCGACAGAACATCATCCTCGGTGGCATGTGCCTCGGGATGTCACGGCAGGAGATTGAGGCTCGCATGGAGTCGATCATCGACTTCAGCGAGTTGGCGCGCGTGATCGACCAGCCCTTCAAGACCTACTCGACGGGCATGCAGGCGCGACTGACCTTCGCCACGGCTGCGAGCGTCGATCCTGATGTCTTTGTGGTCGATGAGGCGCTCGCTGTGGGCGATGCTCGATTTCAGCGCAAGTGCACCGATCGATTCCGGCAGATGGTGGCCGCAGGCCGCACGATTCTTCTCGTTTCGCACAACACCAACGCCGTCGTCACCCTGTGCACGCGCGCCGTGCTGCTCGATGGCGGGCGCGTGGTGATCAACGACACGCCACGCGTGGTTGCCAACGAATACCACCGGATGCTCTTCGGTGAGCGCGGCGCCCTCGAGGAGAGCGCGGGCATCGAGCCGAAGGCCGCATCTCCCAAAGCGGCGCCGACGGCCGCGCTCGAGAAGGTGTCTCCCGATGAGGGCGGCGCCGCGAGTGCCGCCGGCGCGGCAGCGGTCTCCTCGACGGACGCAGCGTCAACCGCCGCCCCGACCTCCACGCCCACGGGCGATGTCTCACCCTTCAAGTTCGGAGATGGCCGCGTGGAGATCGTCGACTGCGCCATCATCGGTCCCGATGGCCGCCCCACGACGCTGCTCCATCCCGGGGAGCGCGTGCGCTTCGAGATGACGGCCGTCTGCCACCGCGAGATCACCGACCTCGTCGCCAGCTTCTACATCAAGGACCCGCGCGGCGTCGAGATCCACGGCACCGACACGCAACTGCTGGAAGTCCCGCCTCCGCCCATGCAGGCGGGCCAGGTCTTCCGCGTCGTCATGGACTTGCACAATCTTCTGGGCGCCGGCGACTACCTGCTGAGCTACGGTCTCGGAGATTCCGAGGGCTACAAGTACGACTATCGGCATGATGCGCTCGTCTTTCGAGTCACGCAGAATCCGCGCATCTATCACGCCTGCAAGGTCGACCTCGAAGTCACCTATCGCTTCGAACTGATGGGCGCCCCATCGCTCTGACGCATCTCCTGCGATCCCATGTGTGGCATCAACGGCATCATTGATCTTCAAGGCTCACTCGGTGCAGCGCGCCTCGAAGCGATGTGCATCGCGATGCGCGACGGCATGCTCCATCGAGGTCCCGACGATGCGGGCGTCTGGACCTCGCCCGATGGCCGAGTCTCGCTCGGTCACCGGCGCCTGAGCATCATCGATCTGCGGCCCGAGGGGCGTCAGCCCATGGGCAACGAAGATGGCACCGTCCAGGTCGTCTTCAACGGCGAGATCTATGGCTTCCAGCCGCTGCGCGCGGAGCTTGAGCGGCAGGGACACCTCTTCCGGAGCCGCTCCGACACCGAGGTGCTGCCGCACCTCTTCGAGTCGATGGCGCCCGAGTCGATCGCAGCGAAGGTGAATCAACTCGATGGCATGTTCGCCTTCGCCGCGTGGAATCGACGCGAGGGTCGCCTCCTGCTCGCCAGAGATCCCTTCGGCAAGAAGCCGCTGTACTGGTCGTGCGAAAACGGCCTGCTCGCCTTTTCGAGCGAGCTTCACTGCTTTCAAGCGCTCCCGGGATTCCGCGGTGAGGTCGACCGCGACGCGCTCGCCGAGTACCTGATGCTCCAGTATGTGCACGCGCCGCGCTCCATCTGGCGCGGAGTCCACAAGCTCGAGGCGGGCTCCTACGCGCTCATCGACCTTCCCATGCTTGCCGAGCGTGGGGCGGTGTCGGGCGCGTCGGTCGCCGAGTCCGCGCCGCGATCTGAAGGTGTTCGCGCCACTCCAGCCCCGGCGATCCGGTCGCAGCGCTACTGGCGCTTCGAGGCCGTCGGCCCGCTGCGCCGACCAAGCGGGCTCTCTGAGGCCGATGAGGTTGAGCACCTTCGCACGCTGCTGCTCGCCGCAGTCGAGAAGCGGCTCATGAGCGATGTGCCGCTCGGCGCCTTTCTCTCCGGAGGCGTCGACAGCTCGCTGGTTGTCGCGATGATCCGCAAGGAGCTCGGCCGCCCGATCGACAGTTTCTCGATCGGGTTCGGCGGAACGCGCGACACGGAACACGAGTTCGCAAGGGAAACGGCCGCACTCCTCGGAACCACGCATCGCGACGAGGTCCTCGAGCCCGATGCGGTGGAACTCGTCCAGCAGATCGCCGGTGAGCTCGACGAGCCCAACGGAGATTCGAGCTGCCTTCCGACCTGGCTTCTCTGCCGCTTCGCCCGGCAGTTCGTGACTGTCGCCATCTCGGGTGATGGTGGCGACGAGCTCTTCGGCGGCTACGGTCGCTATCGCGACACGATCAACGAACAGGGGTTCGGTCCCGCCCGTTGGCGCGCGAAGGTCATCGCGATGCTCCGGGGACGCCACGCGTCGTCGCCGGCGGACGCCTACCTCTCGCCGCGCTGGCTCATCTGGATGCCCGAGGAGATCACACCGCTCATCGGCTCGATCCCCGCGCCGATCGCCGAGGAGCTGGCGGAGTGGCGCGCCCTGCTCGACGGATCGCAACATCCGCTGCTCCATCGAATGCGCACCCTCGACGCCAACACCTACATGCCGGGTGCCGTTCTTGCCAAGGTCGATCGCATGAGCATGCGACACTCGCTCGAAGTGCGATCTCCGCTGCTCGACAAGGCCGTTGCGGGTTTCGCGATGGGATTGAGCGAAGAGAGCTGCTGGCGCCCGCCCGATGAAACGAAGCGCATTCTGAAGACCCTCGCCGGTCGATACCTGCCCGAGTCATGGATGCGGCGCCGCAAGATGGGCTTCGGCCTTCCATCAAACGCCTGGAGCGCCCCGACACTCGTGGCGATGGCGCGCGATCTCCTTCTCTCGGGCGATGGCCAGGTGGCCGCGCTCGTCGATCGCTCGAACCTCTCGACGCTGGTGCAGCGCCAGGCCGATCCACAGAACTTCTCGATCTATCGGCTCTGGCCGCTGCTCGTGCTGGAGCTCTGGCTCCGACGCATGCACGCGCCAGCCGGGCACGCTCCTGCACCGAGAACCGCCGCCGCCGCCCACGGTCACCTCTCACACTGAAGAGCGCCGCGGCGCTCCGCTACCATCCGCCGCATGAAGGTGCTCGTCACCGGCGCGGCCGGCTTCATCGGATCGTGGACCGCCCAGAGACTGCTCGATCGCGGCGACGAAGTCGTCGGCCTCGACAATCTCAGCCCCTACTACGACCCCTCACTCAAGGAGGCGCGACTCGCGCGTCTCAAGCCCAAGCCGGGCTTCCGCTTCGTTCGACTGGACCTCGCCGACCGCGCGGGCATGGAGTCGCTCTTCGCGCAGGAGAAGTTCGACACCGTCGTTCACCTCGCCGCGCAGGCGGGAGTGCGATACGCGGTCGAGAACCCGCACAGCTACATCGACTCGAATCTCGTCGGCACGCTTCATGTACTCGAAGGATGCCGTCATCACGGCATCCGGCATCTCGTTTACGCGAGCACCAGTTCGGTCTACGGCGCCAACGCGCGGATGCCCTTCAGCGTGCAGGACAATGTGGACCATCCGCTCTCCCTCTACGCCGCGACGAAGAAGGCGAATGAGCTGATGGCGCACAGCTACAGCCATCTCTTCCGACTTCCGACGACGGGGCTGCGCTTCTTCACCGTCTACGGCCCGTGGGGGCGCCCCGACATGGCGCTCTTCAAGTTCACGAAGGCGATCCTCGCGGGTGAACCGATCGAGGTCTTCAACTACGGCAAGCATCGGCGCGACTTCACCTTCGTTGATGACATCGTGGAAGGCGTGGTGCGCGCGCTCGATCGACCCGCCGCGCCGGACCCGGCCTTCGACCCCATGGCACCCGACGCCGCCACCAGCAGTGCGCCGTGGCGTCTCTACAACATCGGATGCAGCCAGCCGGTGGATCTGCTCGTCTACATCGAGACGCTTGAGCGCTGCCTCGGGCGTACGGCGGAAAAGAAGATGCTGCCCCTTCAGCCGGGGGATGTGCCCGACACCTACGCCGATGTGACGGCGCTGGAGCGTGACATCGGCTATCGCCCGCGCGTGACGGTCGAAGAGGGCGTGCGGCGCTTCGTGGAGTGGTACCGTGACTACTACCGTGTCTGATCACGGCGCCCACTCCCTGCCGAGCAGCGAGGGTCGCCGCCTCGCGAGCATCGAGAATCCATCGCCGCAGGCACAGCGGCTCGCCTATCTCCAAGAGCTTCGCCGCATGTCGGCGCAGCGCTCGGGTGGCGAGGAGCCGCGCCGACGCCCGAGCTACTACCAGCGCGAGATCGTCCGCCTCTACCGACTGCTGGTGCCGCGGGGTGCCTCCGTGCTGGAGCTCTCGATCGGCGATGCGCCGCTGCTTCCGCATCTTGAACCCGCTCGCGGCGTGAGCGTGAACATGGAGTCGGGGGCTGTCGCTCGGGCGCGCGATCGGCACCCCGGGCTGCGATTTGAGACCGTGCCGTCCTACGACGAACTCGAGTCGATCGGGCAGGAGTCCTTCGACTTCGTGCTGATTCCCGACCTGCTCGTCGACCTCTGGGATGTGCAGGCGGTCTTCGCCGCAGTGCGGCGCTTCTGTCACTCCGGCACGCGTGTCATCATCAACAGCTACAGCCGACTCTGGCAGGCGCCACTGGCTGCGGCGCGGAAGCTGAAGCTGGCACGCCCGCGCCTCGGTCGAAGCTGGCTTGACCCGAACGATGTCAGGAACCTGCTTGCGCTTGAAGGCTTCGAGTGCTTCCGCTCCTTCAACGAGATCCTCTGCCCCCTTCCGATTCCGCTGGTCGAGCAGATCACCAATCGCGTGCTCGCCCGGCTCTGGCCGCTTCGTCACCTATGTCTTGCGAACTTCTTCATCGCTCGTCCGGCGCCCAAGCCTGCCGAGAAATCGATGCGTGTGACGGTGGTGGTGCCGGCCCGTAACGAAGCGGGCAACATTCGACGGCTCTGCGAGGAGATTCCCGAGATCGGCGCAGGCACGGAGATCATCTTCGTCGAAGGGAACTCCACCGATGACACTTGGGAGACGCTCGAGCGCACGGTGCCCGACTTCCCCGAGCGCTGCATCAAGCTTCTGCGCCAGCCCGGGCGCGGCAAGGGCGATGCGGTGCGCTGCGGCTTCGCGGCGGCCACCGGCGATGTGCTCATGATCCTCGACGCCGATCTCACCGTTCCCGCCGCCGACCTTCGGCGCTTCTACAACGCCATCGCCGAGGGCCGCGGCGAGTTCATCAACGGTGTGCGACTCGTCTATCCAATGCAGGATGAGGCGATGCGCTTCCTGAACCTGGTCGCGAACAAGTTCTTCGCTTTGGCGTTCAGTTGGGTGCTGGGCCAGCCCATCAAGGACACCCTCTGCGGTACGAAGGTGCTGACCCGACACAACTACGACCGTCTTGCGGCGAATCGCGCCTACTTCGGAGAGTTCGATCCCTTCGGCGACTTCGACCTCATCTTCGGCGCATCGAAGCTCAACCTGCGCATTGTCGACCTGCCGATCCGATACCAGAATCGCGTCTATGGCACGACGAACATCAGCCGCTGGCGCCACGGCATGCTTCTCCTGCGGATGCTCGCGCTCGCCACGCGACGGCTGAAGTTCGTTTGAATCGGCCTGGCTGCGACGCAGTGGTCCAGAGTCTTGAGTTCGGCACCGACCGAGTCGTCGATGGTGCGGAGAGTGCGGACGACGGTCGCGGTGAACGCCCGTGCGGAACGCGGCACCACGGGGGCGTCGAGCTCGGCTGAATCGCCACGGGCGGGGCGTTCGCGCATCACGGGCGCGGGGCCGGCTGCGGCAAGCGATCGGCAGGTACCGGCGCCACGATACGGCCGACTCGCACTCGACCGCCGTCGCGAAGGCGCACGGAGTCGACTCGCAGCACGGCGGCGCCGGAGTCGATCGCGTCGGCCGTGGTCCGATCGGGTGGAAGGGTAAAGACGCGCGCTCGCGACTGCGCGATGTCGTAGACGACGCAGAGGAGATAGGGCGTCTGAACTCGCTCAAGCGGCTCGCCGAACTCAATGAGCGCCCGTCGTGACGGGATCTCCGTCGGCTCAAGTCGCACAAGGTCAAGAAAGCGCTGGTCGACTGAACTCAGTTCACCCTCGGTCGCCACGAGCACCATATGGAGCGCCCGCTCGTTGCGGATCCAGTCCACTTCCTCAGCGCCTTGGTGCGGAAACTGATCGACCTCGAAGGTCCCTCGCATTGGAAGCGACGGCATCTGGCCGCCGCCGCGGATGACTCCGATGCCGACCACGGTCCAGATCGCAGCCGCGAGGATCGGCGCTCCCGCAGCGACCGCGCCGAGCACCTCGATCCTCCAGTTCAGATCCGTGACTGGCGAAGCTTCCGGCGTCGCGTCATCAGTTTCCGCGGCCTGCTCCTCGAGCGCTCCGGCCAGGGTGCCGCGCGCGATCCCCGAGGTCGATGCGCCTCGAGAGCGCAGGGCGCTGGCTGCGCTCAGGACCATGAAGGGCCAACTCACCGCGAGACAGCGCACACCTCCATCGCCGTAGATGATCGGCGCGCTGGCGAGGATGCCGAGCCACCCTGAGATCCAGAACCAGCGCTCCCAGCGCGGCGCTCGCAGCACCCCGATGAGCCCGAGGAGAAGCAAGGGCCACGCGCGCTTGAGAAACGCCACGCCATGTCGAGTCAGTGTGCCGACGGCTGTCCATGGCTGGGATCGGATCAAGCGCCACGACTCGCGATAGGCGAGCGCTGCGCGCTCCGCTTCACCTCCCGACTCACCCACTTCGCCTCGCAGCCACGCACTCGCCTCGTAATAGTCCGTTCCGCGCGCAATGCCAAGAAGCGTCCCGGCGAAGTTCGCGTTCGCCCGCGCTGCAGGGTCGGCCACCTTGGCGCGCACCGCGGCGTTGATACCAATGGCGGCACCCACACCGACGACGGCTATGACCGCGATCAACACGGCGCGCCAACGACGCGACGACGGCGCGACGCGACGCCTCGCACCCGGCCACCATGCCGCAACACACGCGCCGACCGCCACGGCGGGCAACATGAACATCGCTCCGGGGCGCACCATCATGCCGAGCGCAAGGAACAACATGCCGACTCCGGTCGCCACCGGCCCGACCCTTCGGTGCGCCGCGACCAGAAGCGCCGCCACGGCTGCGAGTCCGAGCGCCACCCCCAGCCCCTCGCTCTGCGTGGTCGGTTGCGCCACCGCCACCGGCACGATCATGAAGAGTCCAAAGATCGCTCCGGCGACGATCCCGAGGCGCTGCATGGCCACGCACACGGCGCCAGCCAGCGTGAAGGCAATGATGATCGACTGAAAGAGCAGCGCTCCGAGCAGATGATCTTGAAGGAGGACGAGACGCGCCGCGAGAAAGGCGCCATTCAACGGCCTCCGCGATCCCCACTCATCGAGCACCCCCTGCTGCATCAGATGCTGGGCCGCGCCCCAGTAGTCGAAGCCGTCACTCCATGGCAAGCGTCCCCCGAGCGCATAGAGATCAGACGGTCCTCCCGGCGGATGCGCCCATGTCCACGCAAGCATGAGCGGCCCCGCAACGACGAAGAAAAGCCATGCACCAATCAAGGCCCCCGCGCGGAATCTGCTGAAGCGCGGTGTCACGGGTGTTGAGGTCGAATCGAACCCAGGACGGTCCATGAAGTCCCTCGAAGAAGGCTCCGTCACGGCAATGAACTCTACCTCATTGGACCCTGACGGTACGCTCGCGCCGTGCGCGTGATGCATGTCATCAACTGCCTCTCCGTCGGCGGGACAGAGCGCCAATTGCTGCGACTGGCCGCCGCCCAGCAGGCCGACGGTGATGAGGTCCGCATCGTGACGCTGCTCGCGAAGGACACCCTTCGAGAGGAAGCCGAACGCGCTGGCTTGCGAGTCGAAGCCCTCGGTTTGCATGGAGCCCTCGCGCTGCCGCGCTCGCTCTCCCGATTGCGTCGGTCCGTGGCGGAGTTCCAGCCTGAAGTCGTGCAATCGTGGCTCTACTGGGCAAACCTCGCGTCACTGATCGCCCTGGGGCGACGCCGCAAGACCCGCGTGGCGCCAATCGCGTGGAACATCCGCCAGTCGCTGCCGAAGCGGGCTTCCGAGCGGCTCGCCATGCGATTGGCGATCAGGCTCGGCGCACGCTGGAGTCCCTTGGTCGATGCCCTCATCTTCAACGCCGAGGAAGCACGCCAGGATCACCACGCGGCGGGCTATCGCAATAAGCGCGAGATTGTCATCCACAACGCCTTCGACTCCGCCACCGCACCGCACGGCGAGGCGGCGCGGCGCGACGCCCGCCGACGACTCGGGATTCCGGACGATGCTCAAGCCATCGCCCACGCCGCTCGTTTCCACCCCATGAAGGATCACGCGGGCTTCTTGGTGGCCGTGGCGCCGCTGCTCGCGGCGCGGCGCGATCTCATCATCGTGCTCTTCGGTCGTGGTGTCACAGCCGAGGCGTGCGCCGAACCGCTCGCCGAACATGCCGCGCTGCGCGACGCCCATCACTCCGGACGGCTTCGCTTCGATGGCGAGCGCCTCGATCTTCCCGAGATCCTGCCCGCGTTCGACCTGCTGGTGTCTTCCAGCGCGTGGGGTGAAGCCTTCGCGAATGTGCTGGCCGAAGCGCTCATGGCGGAAGTGCCCGTCGTCGCCACGGACATCGGTGCGGCGAGGTCCATCGTGCAGGCCGCCGGTCGTGTCGTACCGCCGCGGGATACGGAGCAACTGCGCTCAGCGATCGCCGACCTGCTCGCGCGACCGCCTTCCGAGCGGCAGGCCCTTGGACGCCTCGGTCGCGAACACATCGAGCAGCGCTGGGGCGTCGAAGCTGTGCTCCACTCCTATCGAGCCGTGTGGGGAGAAATCACCCACGCGGCGGCCGATCTCAAGAATCCTGCGTGATTCCCCGTCATTGTGCGAAGTCATTTCCGGCTAGCCTTCTTGGCATCGCATGTGCGGGCTGGCAGGCTTCGTGGATTCCATTGGTTCTCTGAGTGACCCCGCCATCGTGCTGGAGGCGATGCATCGCTCCATTGCACACCGCGGACCCGATGACTCGGGAACCTGGTTCGATCGAGCCACGGGCATCGGATTTGCTCATCGTCGCCTCGCCATCGTCGATCTCTCCGCCGAGGGTCACCAACCCATGCTCTCCGAGCATGGTCGCTTTCGCATGGTCTTCAACGGTGAGGTCTACAACTTCAGAGAGCTTCGCGCGGCGCTTGAACCGCTCGGCCACCGCTTTCGCGGTCACTCCGACACCGAGGTGATGCTCGCCGCCTTCGAGGAGTGGGGTGTCGAGGCCGCCGTCCGTCGCTTCGTCGGGATGTTCGCCTTCGCGGTCCACGATGCGAAGGAAGGGCTGCTCCACCTCGTGCGCGATCGGCTCGGAGTGAAGCCGCTCTACTACGGCTGGATTGGCGATGGCGGACGCGATCGCGCGATCTTCGCCTTCGCGAGCGAACTGAAGGCGCTGCTTGAGATCCCCGGGTTCGAGCGACGCGTCGATCGAGATGCGCTCTCCTCCTACCTTCGCTTCGCCTATGTCCCGGGGCCTCGGACCATCTATCGCGGCATCTCGAAGCTCGTTCCCGGTCACCTCCTGACCAGGCGCATTCCGAGTGGCGAGACGACCCTCTCCTGCTACTGGAGCGCACGGGAGATGGCTCTCGCAGGGGTCAACGAACCACTGCAACTCTCGGACGCCGAGGCGGTCGAGGCGCTTGACGCCCATGTCTCCGATGCGATCTCACTTCGCATGGTGGCCGATGTTCCGCTCGGGGCCTTCCTCTCAGGCGGAGTGGATTCATCCCTCGTCGTCGCCACCATGCAGCGGCTCTCATCGAGACCGGTGCGCACCTTCACCATCGGCTTCGAGGACGCCGCCTACGACGAAGCGCGCTATGCCGAGCGTGTCGCCAGGCATCTCGGCACCGACCACACGACGCTCATGCTCTCCCCTGCGGAGACGATCGAGACCATCCCGCGCATCCCCGACCTCTACGACGAGCCCTTCGCAGACAGCTCACAGATTCCGACCTTTCTCGTGAGTCGACTCGCTCGCTCCAAGGTGACGGTCTCTCTCTCGGGCGATGGCGGTGATGAGCTCTTCGGCGGCTACAACCGCTACTTCCACGGGCACGGCATCTGGCAGCGCATGGAGAGGCTCCCGCTCGGCCTTCGTCGAGGCCTCGCCTCATTGGCCGACTGGATGCCCGAGCGACTCATCGACACGGTTGGCGGCGCCATCCGCCCTCTGCTCCCCAAGGCCTATCAGCAGAAACGACCCGCTCAGAAAGTGCGCAAGCTGGCCCTCATGGCGCGCTCAACATCGGGAGAAGCGGTCTACCGCAATCTCGTCTCGATGTGGCTCAACCCGGATCATGCGGTGATCGACGGTCACGAACCTTCGGACTTCATTCACGAGCCGGAGTTGCGTGCGCTCATGCCCGACATGATGCGCCAGATGATGTACACCGATCTCCTCACCTATCTGGTGGATGACATCCTGACCAAGGTCGACCGCGCCAGCATGGGCGTGAGCCTCGAAGCCCGAGAGCCCCTGCTCGATCACCGTCTCGTCGAGTTCGCGTGGCGCCTTCCGCTGCATCAGAAGATTCGCAACGGCCATGGCAAGTTCGTGATGCGTGAGCTGCTGGCGCGCTCGGTTCCGCGGGAGAACTTCGAGCGCCCGAAGATGGGCTTCAGCCTTCCGATCGATGATTGGCTCCGAGGTCCGCTCAGGGAGTGGGCGGAGTCGCTCGTGGAGCCGTCGCGCCTGGCGCGTGAAGGGTTCTTCCGCCCCGAATCCGTTCAGGCTGAACTGCGACGATACCTCTCCGGCCTCGCGGGGCATCCGCGGATCTGGGCAGTCCTCATGTTCCAGGCGTGGGTTGATCGATATCGCCCCGTCGGCTGAGCCTCATGCGATTCTGCCTCATTGGGAAGAACCCTGAGTATGTGCTGGCCTATCGGGGATCGCTGATTCGAGCTGCGCAGGCGCGCGGACACGAGGTTCATGCGCTGACCGCAGAGCGGGCGGTTCAGGCGGGCGACGATCCCGAGGGTCGCCTCGCCCAGGCGCGCACGCGCCTTACCAATACAGGCGTCACCCTCCACACCGTTCCGATGGATGGCGGTGGCACGAACCCGCTGCGAGACTTGGCCACGCGCCGTGCCATGCTCAGCGAGCTTCGATCGCTTCGTCCGAGCGCGGTGCTTTGCTACAACCCGAAGCCCGTGGCGTATGGCCCAGTTGCCGCGCGGCGTGCAGGAGTTGCACGCGTCGGGGCGATGGTGACTGGACTCGGCTATGCCTTCACGGGGAGTGGGCTGAAGCGCCGGCTTATCCGGGCCGTCGCCGCGCGCCTCTATCGCAAGGCGTTCAAGGCGTGCGATGTCGTCTTCTTCCAGAACCGCGATGATCTCGAACTCTTCACCCGCCTTGGCGTGGTGCCATCGGTCCGCGCGTCGGGGAGCGCCGCGGGTCATGCGCCTCGAATCGAGCTTGTGGCGGGTTCGGGTGTCGACCTTGAGCGCTTCGCCCAGGCGCCGCTTCCCGATCCGCCGACTGTGCACTTCGTGATGGTGGCCCGGCTCCTGCGCGACAAGGGCGCCTACGAGTTCGTGGACGCCGCACGACTCGTGCGAGCCGATGCTCCGAAGTGCACCTTCACGCTCGTGGGCGGGATCGATGACAACCCGACCGCCGTGTCGAAGCGCGACCTCGACGAGTGGCGCCGGGAGGGCGTGATCGCTCTTCCAGGCGAAGTCGACGATGTCCGCGACGCACTGCGCTCGGCCACCGTCTTCGTTCTTCCCTCGCATCGTGAAGGCACCAGCAAGGTGATGCTCGAAGCCATGGCGATCGGCCGGGCGGTGATCACCACCGACGCGGTCGGTTGCCGCGAACCGATCGAGCCGAACCGCAACGGCATGCTCGTGCCCGTGGGCGATGCCCGCGCCCTCGCCCAGGCCATGCGCACCCTCGCGCAGAATCGGCCTCTCGTGGAGTCCATGGGCCGTGAGAGCCGACGAATTGCGGAAGAGCGCTTCGACGCCCGCCGCGTGGATGACGCGATTCTCGACGCTCTGGGGCTCTGATTCTGCAGGCACCGCCATCGGCCACCGCGCCATGCAAGCGCTCGTACACTGTCGAGTTTCGTGACGCTCAAGCCCGTCAATCCGCTTGCGTTGCAGAGCCGTGCCACCGATGCGCCGCTGGTCCGGGCGCTCTGGTACCTCCTCGGCGTGACCGCCATGGTGGGCCTCGCCACGGCGGCGGCGTATGACATCACGCTCGACCGCTGGATCGGGCAGGCATGGGTCATGATCGTCGCCTCCGTTGCGGCATTTCTTGTCGCCGGCTTCTTCATCGACCGCGCCATGCGGTACCCGGGCACGCGAAGCGGTTTCACGGTGGTGCCCATCGTCATCGTCTGCTTCCTCTCGCTCTCGGGCCTCCTCCTTGCGTCGCGCTCCTACTACTCGCGCTCCTATGTCGCCGTGGCATTCGCGGTGACACTCCTCTGGGCGCTGCTTCGCTTCTATGCGCGGAGGAAGGATCGATCGATGGTGCTGGCCGTCGTGCCCGCCGGTGACACCACCATGCTCTCGCAGGTGCCGCATGTGACCTTCATGCACCTTCATGAGCCGACCGTCGATCCGCTCATGTCGCGCAACGGACGCGATCGAGCTCGTCTCGATGGGGTGGTGGCGGATCTGCACGCGCCGCTTGACGCCTCATGGACCCGATTCCTCGCCGACTGCGCCATGCGGCAACTCCCCGTCTATCACGCCGCCAGCGTCTATGAGGCGGCGACGGGGCGCGTCTCACTCACCCACTTCAGCGAGATTCACCTTTCGAACGCCGAGCCTCCACCGCTCTTCGGGCCGCTCAAGCGACTCATGGACATCGGGCTCTGCCTGCTGATTCTGCCTGTGGCGCTCCCGTTGATGATCCTCTCGGCTCTCGCCATCAGGCTCGACTCGAAGGGGCCGGCGCTCTTCTGGCAGCCGCGCGTGGGCCAGGGTGGGCGAGTCTTCCGCATGGTCAAGTTCAGGACCATGCGCCACGAGCCGCAGGACAACACTGCTCGCTTCGCCGCGCGGGGCGATGATCGAATCACGCGGGTGGGGCGCTTCCTGCGCTCCACGCGACTCGATGAGCTTCCGCAACTCTGGAACATCCTGAAGGGCGACATGAGCCTCGTCGGCCCGCGGCCGGAGCAGGTCGCCTTCGTGCAGCAGTTCGAAAGGGAGATCCCCTTCTATGGCCTTCGCCACTTCGTGCGTCCCGGTGTGACCGGCTGGGCGCAGATCGGCTCGGGCTATGCGAGCGATGTCAAGGGCACCATCGAGAAGCTGGAGCACGACTTCTACTACATCAAGTACCGCTCCATCGCGCTCGACATCTACATCCTGTATCGCACCGTGAAGACCGTCGCCACCGGATCGGGTGCTCGCTGAATGGGTGTGATTCCCCCGGCCTTGCAAGGGCGCGGCCGCCGCGCGATGGACCGCGAATGGGCGAGCGTGCTCTCGGCCTGCGAACGGCGCGATCCTGCGGGGCATGCGGTGCATCTGGCCTCGGGGCTTCTCTTCATGGCGGTGCTTCCACTGGGGACCGCGCCGGGCAACATCATGTCTGCCGTGTTGCTTGGAATCTTCCTCGCGCGGTGGCGAGTGACGCTGCCGCTCTTGCGCCCTCTCCTCGGCTGGACGCCGACGCCCGTGGTGATCGCGCTCGTCGCGTGGCTAGCCCTCTCCATCACATGGAGTCACGAGCCTGATCGGGGTGTTCACCTGCTGGGTTCGCTGCGAGTCTTCCTGCTGCCGATGGTGCTCGCGCCGCTGCTTCTTCGATCACATTGGCTGGCGGGTGCGTTGCTCGGCGGCATCACGCTTCAAGCGCTCGTGCAGTGCGGCGAGTATGCGCTCCACCGAGGCGCATGGAACTATGACGGCATGGCCCGTTTCGGCGGGTTCACGAGTGATCCGGGCAAGGCGGGACTATGGGATGCCATCGGTGTCTGCGGCGGTGCAGCCATGGCGCTGTCGATGGGAGCGCGGCCGGCCGCGCTTGGCCTCGTCCTGATGATGGTGAACCTGCTTGGCGCCGTCGCCAGCGGCACGCGACGCCAGCTCGCCGCGCTCGCGCTCGTGCTGCCCGCGCTCCTAGGCTGGGCGCTCATCATGCTGCCGGAGCGGCGGGCTCGCGTGGTCATCCTCGTGGTCGTGGGCGCGATCGCCTCACTTGCCGCGTGGCCCTTCATGGGTCCCTCGATCGCCGTCCGCCTGCGACAGACGACGGAGCAATTGCGCGGGCCGGTCGAATCGGCGCATGAAGGCGCGCCGCCAACAGGCCAATCGGATGCCCGCGATGCATCGGACAGCGCCTTCGCACCAGGCGCCGCCGAGCGATCTCCCGATGCCGCACCTGGAGCGATCCCTCCGCCCCCGATGGGAGGCATCGTGCACTACGACCTTCGCAGCTACTACTGGAGCGCCGTCCTTGACGGCTTCCGCGAGCATCCGTGGCGCGGGCTCGGACTGGGCAGCGCCGCCACCGCCATCCGCGAAGCGCGCCTTCGGCCCGAGATGGAGGCGTGGCTTCGCGTCGTGATCGACCGCGAGTATGCCGATCGCACGGCGGATGAGAACGAGCACGATCTTCGCTCCCGTCTCAACAGCAGCCATCCGCATTCGACCTGGCTGCAACTGCTCGCCGAGGGCGGAGTCATCGGTCTCCTTCTCGGGGTTCTGGCGTGGCTGCTGGCATGGGCATCCGTGCTCACGCGGACCATCGTGACACGAGGCCGCGATCCCCTGCCACTCGCGAGCGCCGCCGCCATTCTCCTCTGGGCGATCGGCGCCATCTTCGATGCCTCGATCAACTCGACGAGTCTCGGCTCCGTGGTGGTGCTTGCCATGCTCGGCGCCCTCGGATCGCCGACCGGACATGCCCAACGAGCCCTTCGTATCAACGGTTGACTCGCAATTGGTCTCTCCGCTGGAGGCGTTTCTCAGTCCGCCACCAAGGGGTTTGTTCCGTCGACCAGTTCACGATGATTGTTCCGACCATCGCCATCGGGATCACCGCGCCGATGCAGCCAGCCCGCGCTGTGTTGATCCGGCGAATAGACATCATCACCTCGAACAAAGATGATGCGCTTGATCGTGGCGGTCACGGGGTTCAGCTCGCACCCACTGCCGCCGAACTCCGCAGTCCAGAACACCTGGATTCCCCCCGATCCCGGCACCTGCTGCGGCTCGTTGTCATCACCATTGAAGAAGATCTCCGTCACGAAGTCACGCGCCTTGGCATAGCAGTTCCAAGGGTCGGAGTTCGAACATCGAATCGGAACTTCAAAGTCGGTCGTGAGCTCGATCTTGCCGATCTTCGCGCCCCATGGAGGCAGTGGGCTGTCGCCCGGGCAGTCGAAAGCGCTGCGCCCGCCGCCGACCGAGCTGAAGCCGTGATCAAGGCCACATGTCGTGGCGAAGATCGACATGCCCTCCGCGCCTCGACAAGCCCTGATCAACGCATGGCCAGTGTGGATCCGGTTGACGGTGAGCCAGAAGTCAGGACCAGTCGGAGGTGCGACGACAGGAACCTCAAACGCTGAACTGATGTTCACCTTGATCCGGAACAGCGACTGATCACCCAGGCAGCAGGTCTCAGGCTTGGGACCCTCCAGCCGGACAAGGACCATGGCAACCTTTTCCAAGGAGACGCCGGGCTTCGGATCGTTCATGATCGGGCTGTCTGGGAAGTAGGCGGTGGCCGTCGCATACTGCATCAGCTCGGCTGGAGGTGAACACGGACATGGCGGCGCGGGTGGCGGCGCAGGCTCAGCCGGGATGTTGACCTCGTAGATCCCAATGATCCCACCGATCGGGTTACGAACAATGACGAGAACGGTGTTCCGCTGTCCCGGCACGAAGCCACCAGCTGGTGGTAGCACCATGAACGGGAGGTAACCGAAGGTGCCGAAGCGGACTTCGGGATTCGGAATGATCACCTCGGCGCCGGGGACAACTTCCGATGCGACCACCTCGATCGACGCCGGACTGTGGGCCAGCGACACGGGCCCTCGCGGGAAGATCGAGAGCACATAGTGATACACCGTCTGGGCCAGATCATCGATTGCGATGGCGGCCAACGACACCTCGAGATCAAGCCACTCCTCGAAAGGTGAGTCCTGATCTTCGATCCCCTCGCCAAACACGGGCACCTCGACGATCGAGCCGTCATCGAGCTTGATGGTGAGAAGCGCGTCTTGGGCGCCGACCATTGAAGGTTCGAATCGCACCACCAGCGGAACGGAGGTGTAGCCGGGAAGTGCGGCCGGCACGGGTGGCAGCACAGTGAAGTCAGGGGATGAGGATGCGATGGCGACTACACCCGCACCGATCGGCGAAGGATTACGGACGGTGACAGCATCAACATTGGTCTCGCCCACCCGGGCTTGGCCGAAGCCAAGCGATGCGGGGCCGACAAAGATCGGACATGGTCCCCAGTTGCCGAGCACGATGGCGAGATCTGCTCCATCGACAATCGTGTTGTTGTTGATGTCGATGCAGGCCTCGTTCGCCTGCCAGAAACCGAGAATCAACGCGACATCGGCTCCGCCGACGAGGCCATCGCCATCGAGGTCACCATCGCAGAGACCTTCGCAGATCAGTGGATCGATGCAATACTGAAACGCTTCCTTGGCACACAGGGCATCCCACTGCACGAGACAGCAGAAGGAGTCGAGCATGCACACGCGGGAGCAACAGAGAAGGTTCTGACAGCCCACGCCCTGGTGAGGTTCGTCGCAAGGGCCGCCACCTCCGCAGAGCGCGGCAAGGTCACAGTCCTGCGGACAGTTCTCCGCCGACTCGTCACCATTGCAAGCCCCATCGCCACAAACTGGCTGGGGACATGGGCCCTGGCACTCAATCTGGAGGCTGTACTGGTTGACGGTGCCACACGGCACTCCACTGAAGCCATCGATGGCGACGAAGATCCACCAGGACCCTGCGGGTATGCAATGAGACACCGTTGCGGAACCGCAAACCGGCGCGATGGCGAAGGGTGAGACGCCTGTGACCAGCGCGCATTCATTGGCATTGACGAACCCAACGATGGCTGATGCCTCCGCCTCGAGAATCAGGGTGACAATCGTGGGCTCGGGAACCGTCAACTCGAACCAATCCGTGTCGCGTGTACCGTCCACCGCCCACACCGTGCCGCAGATGGTCTGCCCGCAGAGGACTGGCTCGAACTGGGGGAGCAGCATGTTGCATCCACCATTCGAGTCACCTCCACACGGTTCGGCTTCGGAAACTCCGCTGCACGGGGGCAGGCAGCCCGGCACAAGACACAACCCATAGGCCAAGTTGACGCAGATCTGGTCCCACATGGTCTGGCAGCAGAATGGATCCACTGAACAGATCACCGTGCAGCACCCGAAGTCATCGCATCCCGGCGGTCCGACTTCGAAACAGGAGTGCCCCTCGGGGGGACAGACTTCGAGGTCTGGTGCCGCGACGAGTGCACCCGCGACCGCCAGCATTCCGACTCCGACTGAGCCCACACTTCGAAGCGAGAGCGTCGATGAAACCGTCGACATGGCCGAACCCTCCACCGCCTGTCGCGCGCCGAGTCGGGCGACATCCGAGCTTCAGCACGCGATCGACGCGCCTGACGGTACCGACTCGCGCGTCACCCCGCAATCACAATGTGGCGAGACTCGATCGAGGTCCGTGCGAGCGTTCACGAAGCCGCGTGCAGCGGACAACTCCGACCGTTGCTCCGTGTTGATCTCCACTGATCGCCATCGAACCGCGGCGCGACGAGCAATCACCCCTCGGCGCGCACGCGGAGGTTGTCGATGACGCTCATGAAGTTGATGTACGCGTCGTACGGGCTGTCGTAGGGGGAGAAGTACTTGTGCACATCACCATCGGCCCAGTACTTGGTGCACATGTAGTAGAGGTGATCGCTGGTGGTGAGCTTCCGCCAATCCTCGAGGATGTACGGATCACCCGCCGCATGCTTCGCCTTCACCGGCGCTTCGAGCTTGTAGAGCTCCGCCACCGCGTTGTCCTGAAGCGGATTGCCCAGCCATGCGGAGAGATCTCGCTCCGTGTCGGCCCAGCTGATGAACTTCTCCGAGCTGTACTCACCGATGGGCTTGTAGCAGTCGATCACCTGACTCGGCGTCAAGAAGTCGTTGTGACCCGGGTTCACATCGAAGACCTTCTCCGGCAGGGCGTCGAGAAACTCGAAGATGCCCGTGTCGGCCCACTGGTGCTCTCCGAGCGTCTCGTAGTCCATGAAGAGATTGCAGACGAAGCCGTCGCCGTTGATGAGGTTGACCCACTGCGCGAACTTCTCCGCCGTCAGCGGCCACTCCTTCCATGAGCGCTGCCCGAAGCGGAATGCGATGTCATCACTGAGGCGATGGTTCTTGAGCAGCAACCGCACTGGCGAGTGCCCGGCGGGCGTTGCATCGGGCGGCGGCACATAGACATAGTTCGGGCTGCGGAAGCCGAGGAGCCGCTCCACGCCTTCGCAGATGACGGCGCGGTGCTGCCCCATCCACGCGATGTGGCCAGCAAGCTCATTGTTGAAGATGAGCTCCGTGTTCCTGAAGACGCGCGGCGTCTGGCCGAAGAGCTGGCGGATCGTCTCGTCGTGCATCCGAACCTGCTCGCTGAACTCGTCGCGAGAGAAGAGAAAGCTCAGGCTGTGATGACTCGTCTCGCCCAGAAACTCGCACGCCCCCGTGTCGCCAAGCCTCTGGAAGATCTCGATGACATCCGGCGCCCACGCGCGAAGCTGGTCGAGCGCGGTGGTCGTGATCGAGTAACTGACGCGAAAGCGCCCTTCATGGCGCCGCACCAGATCGAGAATCTTCTGCGTGGCCGGGCGATAGCACTTGTCCGCCACCTTGCGAAGGATCCGCTCGTTCGCTTCGTTGTCGAAGTAGAAGGGATCGCTGTCGAAGACGGAGTAACGCCGCAATCGATAGGGCTGGTGGACCTGGAAGTAGAAGCACACCGAGGCCATGGAGCGAAGATGCTACCCTCCTCGGTCATCCACGGAGCCGCTGGCGAGCCCCTTGCCGGAATCACCACCATGAGCGACTGTCGGATTCCATCCCCTGCTTCGGCCACGGCCACGATGACGGCCGATCGAGTCGATCGCGGCGCGCTCGCCCGGCGGATCGCCGACGCATCGCTCCTTCGCGGAACCTTCACACTGCGGAGCGGCCGAACCAGCAGCTTTTACCTCGACAAGTACCTCTTCTCCACGCAGCCGGAGATCCTGCGCAACCTTGCGCTCCTCTTTGCCGCGCGCCTTCCCGCGGGCACGGTGAGGATCGCGGGTGCCGAACTTGGTGGCATTCCGCTCGTCAGCGCGACGAGCCTTGCGTGTGACCTGCCATGTGTTTTCGTACGGAACGCGAAGAAGGACTATGGCACGGCGAAGCAACTTGAGGGGGCCATCCGCGCCGGCGATCGCATGGTGCTGCTCGAGGATGTCGCTACCACCGGTGGCCAGGCGCTCGAGGCGGTTGAGGTGCTTCGCGGCGCGGGCGCGATCGTCACGCATGTGATCGCGACGATCGATCGCCTCGAGGGCGCTCGCGAGAATGTCGAACGGGCCGGGCTCACCTTCGACGCCCTCTTCACGGTCCGTGATCTCGGCATTTCGGCCGAGTGAGGCGTCGCGCGGGGTTCCGACGCCGCCGAGCGGAGAGCGACATGCATCACGCGGTGATCGTGACGACCTACAACCGACCCGATGCGCTCGGTGCGGTGCTTGCCGGTCTGCTCGTGCAGCGCGGGGCCCCTTCCTTCGAGGTACATGTCGCCGATGACGGCAGTGGCGAGGCGACGCGCCGCCTGGTCGACTCATTCGCGCCACGGTTCGAGGGGCGACTCCATCATGTCTGGCATCCCGACGAGGGCTTCCGCGCTGGCGCGATCCGCAATCGCGCCGCAGCAGGCAGCTCCGCCGATCGGCTCATCTTCCTTGACGGTGACTGCATTCCGAGACCGCACTTCGTGGCAGGTCACGCCGCTGCCGCGACGCAGGGCACGCTCGCGCGCGGAAGCCGAGCACTGCTGACACAGGCCTTTTCGGAGCGCGTGTTGCGCGACTCCCTGCCGGTTCACACCTGGGGTGGATTGGCCTGGCTGCGCGCCAGACTGCGTGGCGATGTGAATCGATGGCGTGGCCTTGCGCACACCCCGTGGTCGATGGCTGCCGGGCCTTCATCAAGCGAGTGGCGCAGCGTGCGAAGCTGCAATCTCGCCATCTGGCGGAGTGACTTCGAGCGGGTGAACGGCTTTGACGAGCGCTTCGTCGGCTGGGGCTACGAAGATAGCGACCTCGCCATTCGCCTCATCAACGCCGGCGTGCGGGTGCGACGGGCCGGGGGCGCCACCACCGTGCTTCATCTCTGGCACCACGAACATGACCGGCGCTTCGAGGGAGAGAACCTGGAGCGACTTGAAGCCACACGGAAACGGGGTACGACGCGCGCGGAGATCGGCCTGAGCGAGGCGGCCGTACGGGGGGTTCATGCCTGAGAGCAACGAACCCGCATCTCCCGCCCCAGGAGATCCGCAGCAGGGCGCGTCCGCGGACCCGAGCGCGAGCCGAGCGCCTCTGCCGCACGGCTTCGGTGCTTCCCCTTCACCGGCGCATCCCATGCCCGCGCCGCCGGCGCAGGTGACGGCTCCCGACGACCCCGGCGTCTGGGCCACTCCGGTCGATCGGTCAATTCGCAAGAAGCTCCGGCTGGCGGGTGCCATCACCGGCGGACTGCTGGTGCTCGCCGCTTTCGCGGTGGTCCTGACGCGCGGCAACGAGTTCGGCCGAGCGCTCTCGGCGCTCGCGTCGCCTTCACCCGCGGCGCTCGGGGCGCTCCTCGCCGCCGTGGTGGGCACGACGATGCTCACGACCATCGCCATGCTGGTCCTCATCCGGCGCTTCGGTCGCGTTGAGTTCGGCGAGATGTTCCGGCTCGTCTGCGCGAGCACGCTGGGCAACTTCCTTCCGCTTCAGCCCGGGCTTGCCGGACGCGTGGCGTATCACCACCTCGTCAATCGCATCAAGGTGCAGCAGAGCGTGCTCTCGATTGCCGAGGCGACGATGGTGAGCCTCACGGCAGTGGTGATGCTCGCGGGCTCCCTCTGGCTGGTCCATCGGCAGATGCGCTTCACAGGGTCCGAGGCGCACGCGTGGTGGCTGCCGCTCCTCGCCGGGCTCCTCGCGCTCCCGCTCCTGCCATGGCCGAGCCTTCGTCCCTTTGCGTTCGCCCTGCTCGCCCGGTGGCTCGACTTGCTGCTCTGGGCGCTCCGCGCGTGGGCGTGCTTTGCCCTCGTCGGCCAGGAGATCTCACCCTCGACCGCGCTCGCATTCGCCTGCGTGGCCATGCTCGCGAACCTGGTGCCATTCATCGGCAACGGTCTTGGAATCCGCGAGTGGGCGGTGGGCCTGCTCGCCACGCCGCTCGCCGGTGTGTCCGTTGAGGCGGGCCTCGCCGCGGAGCTCGTCGGTCGCGCTGCGGAGCTGATCTTCTTTGTGCCCGCCGGGCTCGTTGCGTCGCGGGGCATCATCCGACGCTTGCGCTCAGCGCTCGCCGAGCGCATGCAGGCACAGTCAGCCGCCGCGAGGATCGCTCGGGAATCTCACGGCGCCGGCTGATCGCCGAGCCCGAAGTCGCGCTGTCGATCTTCAAGGCGCCGCTCGATCGTCTTCTGCACCGCTTCGGCCAGACGACCAAGACGCTCATCGGGATGCCGTCGACCAACATCGAGCAGCGCGTCGCGCGGTCCGCGGACATGCCGAAGCAAGAGGGAAGTCAGGACCGCCGGGTCACTCGACGAGGCCGCAATGTCGAAGAAGGTCTGGCTCGCTTCACCATGAGGCAGGAGCATGATCACCCACGATTGGGCCACGGGAGGCAGCCGCTTCCACGCTTCGGCAAGCTCCGTCCATTGATCGGCGAGCTCCTGCATGCGAGGCCGGTTCATGACATCTTCGCGAAGCAGCAACGCGTGACTTAGCAGCACCAGCCGTCGAGGGTCAAGCAGCGATTCGGGCTGCCGCACGGCGGCCCATGTCTCGTCAAGCCACGCGGCATCGAGCCGCACACCATCGATTCGGACTGTAGGGCTCTCGATGTCGCGGCCCATGAAACCGACTCTGACTCGCGGATCGGCCGGAATGGGGTTCACGACGCAGCGAGCGACGACGGTCGCTCCCGTTTGCGGACGAGTCGCCAGCACGACCCCCAACGCGGTGAGCGAGGCGTTGTAAGTGAAGGTCATGCTCTCGCGCGGGGCAAGCTCGAGCCGGCGATCGATGGGAATGAGCGCGGGTGGCAGCGGCTTCGACTCGAGTCCGATGGTGCTCACGGTCACCGAGCATGCGGCGCGCGACTGAATCGGACCGACCGGATCGATGGCCAGCGTCAACTGGCTGCGGTTCGTGATGGTCACCCGGAATCGCACGGTTTCAAACGCCTCGTATCGGATCTTCTCGGGCTCGATCGTGATCCCGATCGCGCCCGACGCCGACTCAATGAACCGATCGAAGCCCTGCGGCAACTGCGCCACCGCCGCATCGAGCCCGGCGGCTGCCGGCCCCGGGCCCGGTCGCGCCTGAATCAGCGAGAAGAGACGGTCTGCGGCGAAGAGGCCCAACGCAGTGCCTCGCTCGGCATTGGCGACGGCGAGGATCTCTCGCGCGCCATCGCGTTCATCGCCGTGGGCGACCTTGGCGAGTCCGAGCCCGAGCCGCGCCATGTTGTCGTTCGGTGCCAGTGGCGCGAGCGCTTCGATGGCGCCCTCGAAATCGCCCGAGCGAAAGCGTTGCCATCCGACAAAGCGGTTGAGTGCGTCATCCTCCATCGGCACCGCGGTGTTGGCCGTCAGGACCAACTGCGGCACGAGCGCGGTGTCGCCGCCAAGAAGCAGTGTGGTCCAGGCGTTGTCGATCGAGAGTTCGGCCAGCTGACGCACGCCTCCATCGGGGAGTCTCGCGAAGCGTTCCGCGCGAGCGGAGTAGTTGATGGCCATGCGCGCCATCGCCCGCTCCATGTCAGGCGAGTCGGTGGCCTGCGCCAAGGTCGCCCACAGCGCCGCCATCAGCGTGGAGAGTGGTGCCCGCTGGAGGTCCAACTCCCGTTCGGGCATGCCTCGCTCGAAGCGAAACATGACTCGTCGATACTCATCATCGAGCCGATCAATCCTGTTCCGCACCAGCGTCATGGCCGCAGTCGGGTCGCCCGCGCCCCAGAGCGCCAGCGCCAGGTCGCAGGTGATGTCATTGGTCGCCTCCATCGAGACTCCCTCGGCGATGATGAGCGCGAGGCGCAGGATGCGGACCGCCGATCGATAGGCGCCCTCGGCCATGAGAATGGCCGCGAGGTCGACATAGGTGGCGCGATTCGTCGGATTGGCGACGATCGCCGCGACGAGCAGCTCAGCCGCCGCAGCGGGGTCATTCACGCGACCCGCGAAGAAACCTGCGGCAAGCTCCGTCGCCGCGGGGAAGGCGGGGTCGAGCGACACCGCCTCGGCAAGCGAACGGGCAAAGGCGTCGGTGTCGCCGATGCGGCTCTCAAGCAACGCCTGCTCAAACGCGATGCGCGAGGCGAGCCCGGGCCCAAGAATCTGTCGAGATTCCGGCGTCAGCAGCTTGCGGAATGCGGCGAGGCGCTCGTCCGCCGTCTCAAAAGTCTGCACCGCTTGGACAATGCGAAGAAGCTGCGCCACCTGGTCCCTTGGATCAAGACGAGCAATCTGAGTGACGGCCCGACGCTCAAGGTCTGCGGCACGGGGCACACCCGGCTCCGCGATTCGCGCGGCAATCAGCAGGACGCGCCAGACTTCAACATCCTCCGGTTGAAGTTCCGCAGCAGCGAGGGCAAGATCGATGGCGGGTTCGAAGCTCTCCGGTCCGACATCGGCCGCACCGAGCGTCAGGATCAACTCACGGAGCCACGCTTCGGCAAGCAGAGGCTTGAAGGCTGTCGTCATCGCCTCAAGGGCCTCTGGAGTGGCGCGCGGGGCGTCAATCGCAGGAATCTCGGGGCCCGGGTCAGTGATCTCACCGCTCGCCGTGCCCGCGTCGAGCGCGGCCGGAGCCTGTGGTGCGGTGGACCCGTCGATCGAGCCAGCGTCGCCTGCCGGTGCGCGTCCCTGCTGATTGTCATCCAGCCCCCGATTGGCGGCGCCGGGAGCAGCCGACGGCGGTAGCTCCTGACCACCCTGGAAGGTCAATGCCGCCGCGAGGCCTGCAACGAGCAACGCGTTCATCGATCGGAGTCTAGGAAAGTGCATCAGACCCCGCGCGGGCGCGAGCGGCTCGGGATGGGCCTCGCGACACCGACGATCGTCGGCCATGAACCCGGCGGCTCAATGGGTCCGGGGCCCATTCACGGTGAGGTCCGCGGTCACGGGGTCCGGGGGCGATGCGTTGACAGAAGGGGGTCCCCCCGATACGGTTCCCGCTCTTCTCATGCGGCTTTTCCTGCCGATTCGTGCGTCCCTGCTGACCTTCGCGGCAGTGCTCCTCCCCGCCGCCATGGCGACGGCGCAGTGCCCGATTCCTCGTGACATCGTCACGGCCTCGCGCGCACTGACCGACGCTGAACGATCGGCCATCGACCGATGCGTTGAAGCGCAGGTGGCTCTCCTCAAGAGTTCCAACCCCGCCGATGTGAGCCGTGGGCGACAGGACCTCGTTCAGCCTCCGCGAACGCCTGGTGTCACCGACATCTTCCGCCGTGCCTACGCCGACGCGGTTCGAGCCAAGCTGCGGGACTTCTTCAAGAGCGACGACGAGTTCCGAGCCGTCAACGCGCTCTCCGTGCTTCCGTTCCTGCTGACGGCCGAGTCGCTCGAAGAGCTCGCCGACAACGCGAGCCCGCTCAACCAACCCCGAGAAGCGGTCCGCATCGCGGCGGCTCGTTTCCTCGCCCACGCCTGCCGCACCCTCGGCGCACCGACCCCCCCCTACTCGCTCAACCCAGCGCAGGCCGATGCACTGGCCAGAAAGACCCGTGAAGCGGCCGACCGCGAGACCTCATGGGTCGCCTTGGCCGAACTGGCTTCGGCGCTGACCTTCCAGGCGGGGTGGCGCCTGCCGCCGCAGAACCTCGAGACGGTGCGCGGGGAGCTCATCCGTGTGCTCCAGCGACAGATCGAATTGGCCAAGACCACGCCAGAGGTCATGCGTGCCGTGCAGCGGACGCTGGTGGGAATCCGCCGTCAGGTGATCGATATGCCAGCCGCCGCGAGGCCGGATTACGGCCGCCAACTCTCGCCGGTGCTGCGGTCCATTAAGACGATGTCGACGCAAGCACCCCCGGATGCGAGCGAGTCCTTGAAGCGGGCCTTCACTTCGAGCGGCTCCATTGTCGACCAGATTTCGGGCCTCTTCTGAGTGACGCTGGGGGCGGTCGCGGCGATTCACTTGCGGCGACGCGGGGGCATGGGGTGACTCCCTAAGCTTCATCGCGATGCGCCTGCTCCTCCCGGTGATCCTTCTTGTGGCTGCGCTCATCGGCGTGGTGGCGCTCGATCGACCGAAGCCGCGGGCCGAGTTCGTCTTCGTCAACAGCGTCGACGCATTCACGCTCGATCCGCAGCGGATGACCTTCCAGCACGACATCCGCTTTGCCAGGGCGCTCTATGAAATGCTGGTGGCGATCGACCCTCAGGGGAAGCTCGTGCCCGCCGCCGCCGAGCGCTGGGAAGTCTCTGATGACGCGTTGACTTGGACCTTCCACCTGCACCCCGAGGGGCGCTGGAGCAACGGCGACCCCGTTCGCGCGGGCGACTTCCTCTACGCATGGAGGCGCCTGCTTCTGCCGGACACGGCCGCGGACTACACGGGTTTCCTCTTCGTGATTGACGGAGCCGAGGCGTTCTTCAACTGGCGCTCGGAGCAACTGGCCGAGTGGAATCGGCGCCGCAATGCGGGCGAGCAGGTGGAGAGCGCGGACGCGCTCTGGCAGCGCGCGCTGGATCACTTCGCGGAGACGGTGGGCATCTTCGCCCCCGATGATCGCACCCTGGTCGTGCGCCTGGCCCGCCCCACGCACTACTGGCTCGACCTGTGTGCATTTCCATCTCTCGGGCCGGTGCATCCGCCGACGGTCGAGCGCTTCACTCGCATTGATCCGGAGCGGGGCGCGCTGGTGCAGGAGCCCGGCTGGACCAAGGCGGGCCAGTTGGTGAGCAATGGGCCGTACATCCTGGTCGAGTGGCGCTACAAGCGGAACCTGCGCTTGGAGCGGAATCCCCACTTCCGCGACCCATCGCAGGCGATTTCCGAGAGCATCGATGCGATTCCAATCGAGAGTGCGACCACGGCGGTGCTGGCGTTCAAGAGCGGCGCGGCGGATTGGCTGCCGGAGCTGCTCGTTGAGTATCGCGCGGAGATGGTGGCTGCCGGGCGGCGCGATGTCCATGTGGTGCCATCGTTCGGCACCGACTTCTTCAGCTTCAATTGCCGACCGTCGCTCGCGAGCGGACGCACGAATCCCTTCGCCGATGCTCGTGTGCGCCGCGCGTTCGCCCTGACCGTGGATCGCCAGGTGCTGGTCGATCAGGTGACTCGGTTGAACGAGCCTGTCTCGAATGTGCTCGTTCCGCGCGGGTCGATTGACGGATACCACTCACCCGAGGGCCTCGGCTTCGATCCCGAGCGGGCGCGACGCGAACTCGCCGAAGCCGGATGGATTGATCGCAACGGCGATGGCTTCGTGCAGGATGCCGAGGGGCGACGCTTCCCCACGGTGGACCTGCTCTACACCTCGACGAGTCCGCGCTATCGCGATCTCTCGCTGGCGCTGCGAGACATGTGGCGGCGCCATCTCGGGGTGCAGGTTGAACCGCGCGGATTGGAGTCGCGGCTCTACAAGGATGCGCTGCGGCAAGGCAACTTCATGATCGCCCGCGGCGGCTGGTACGGCGACTACTGGGATCCCCTGACCTGGCTCGATCTCAATCGCACGGGCGACGGCAACAATGTGCGCGGCTTTTCGAACGATCGCTTCGATGCGCTGCTCGCCGAGGCGGCCGAGGAGCGCGATCCCGCGCGACGCCTCGGCATCCTCTCCGAAGCGGAGCGGATCCTCGTCGAGGAGGAACTCCCCAAGGTGCCCATCTGCACCATGGTGACCATCTACCTCTACGACCCCGAGCGCGTGAGCGGCATCACGCACCACTCGGGGCTCAAGCAGTACCTCGGGCGGATCCGTGTCGACCGCTCGGGCGCGGAGGGGCGCGGTGAGTTGCAGGCCGCCGGCGCTCGAGAGTAACCCCGCCCCTCACCCCGGCCAGCGCAGCGCGAGATACACGCCGTACATCGCAAGAAGTGCAATGCCCTCCACGCGCTGGAGTCGGCGCCCCGTGACGAGCAGCGGCAGCAGCACGACGGTCACGATGACCATGGCCGCGAGATCCAGCGACGAGATGCCCGGTGCGCTGAGCGGTGCGAGCATCGACGCCGCGCCAACAATGCCAAGCGAGTTGAAGACATTGGAGCCGATGACATTGCCGACCGCGATGTCGGGCTGCCGCCGAATGGCGGCAACGAGCGAGGTCGCGAGCTCAGGCATGCTGGTGCCCGCCGCCACGATGGTCAGCCCGATCACCGCTTCACTGACCCCCAACCGAGTGGCGAGGTCCACCGAGTGACTCACCAGAAGCCGCGACCCCATGACCAGCACCACAAGGCCGCCTGCGATGAACAGGAGATCGATCGCCCAATGGCGCGACGGGCGCGGAATCAATGGCTCACCGGGATCGGCCGCCGTCGCCGCCCCCTCACGCCTCGCGAGAACAATGTTCATCCATGTGTACCCAAGGATTCCCCCGAGCAGGAGCGCACCCTCGATGCGTCCAACGGCTCGATCGAGGAGGAGCATCACCAGCAGCACCGTCACGCCCAGGGCGATCGGCGCGTCAATCCTGATGACCTGGAGATGCACGGGAACGGGAAACACCAGCGCGGTCACACCCAGAATGACGGCGATGTTGAAGATGTTCGAACCCACAACATTGCCGACAGCGATGTCGCCTTGATTGGAAAGCGCCGCCTTGGCACTGACCACCAGCTCGGGCGAGCTCGTCCCGAATGCAACGACCGTCAACCCCACGACGAGCGGACTGAGCCCCGCCCGCCGCGCGAGCGCGGCACTGCCGCGAACAAGCCCCTCGGCGCCGATGAAGAGCATGAGCAAAGCCAGCAGGATGAACAACAGATTCGTGAGCATGGTGGAGCCGTTGTCGGATTCTCCCATGCCGACACCGCCCGGACATGTGGGAAACGGGCCACCTCCGCCGGGACCGGCGAACCGACTCTGCTGACCACCGGCGCGACCAGCGTGGTTGCGGCCGCCGCTCCCCCGTGGTTCCGCCCGCGCACGCCCCGGCGGCGTTCATGATCGTGGCCGCTTCTGCAGGGCGAACGCCGCGATCGCGCGGGGCGGGTTCGCGGCAGCGCGAAATCAGTTCTACGCTCCCCCCGTGCTGTCGCTGATCGCCCGACGCCTGGTGCAGCTTCCGTTGATCGTCCTTGCGATCTACACGGCCACCTTCGTGCTGGTGTGGCTCATCCCCGGCTCACCCATGGACCAGCCCGAAGGGCGCCAACCACCGCAGGCCGTCATCGAGGCGATGGAGGCGCAGTACAGCCTGAACAATCCCGTCACCTTCTACTTCTCCTACCTCGGACGAGCGTCGGGCGTCTCATGGGTGCTTGGCCGAAGCGCCACGCTCTTCGACCTCGGCCCCAGCCTTCGCAATCCCGATTGGACCGTGAACGAGATCCTCGCCGACGGGCTCCCCGTGTCGATCACACTCGGGCTCTGTGCCATTCTGCTCGCGCTCTTCATCGGACTCGGCGCCGGCGTGATTGCCGGATTGCGCCCCGGCTCGGCGTGGGACTGGAGTGCCCAAGTCGTCTCGCTTCTCGGCATCAGCCTGCCGAGCTTCGTCACCGGGTCGATCCTCCTGATCTTCTTCGGCGCCCTGCTCGGGTGGTTCCCCGTCGGTGGCTGGGGAACTCCGGCGGCCATCGTTCTGCCGGCCATCACACTCTCGCTGCCATTTGCCGCGTACATCGCGCGACTGGTTCGCTTCGGCATGATCGAGCAGATGGCGACTGATCACATCCGAACCGCGCGCGCCAAAGGACTCCCGCGCTGGAAGACCGCACTCAAGCACGCCCTCAAGAATGCCTTTCTGCCGGTGCTGAGTTACCTGGGACCCGCGACCGCCGCCGCCCTGACCGGGAGCTTTGTGGTGGAGAAGGTGTTCGCGGTTCCGGGCATCGGCCGACACTTCGTCGACGGCGTGCTGTCGAAGGACATCACGCTGGTGATGGGCGTGGTGCTCGTCTACAGCACCATGCTGATCATCCTGAACCTGGCCGTCGATGTCCTCTACGCGTGGGTAGACCCTCGAATCCAGTTGAAGTAGCCTCAGCGCGGTGATGACTCGCTGGCGAGTGTTCCGCAAGCCCTTGGCGCGCGCCCGGCGCACGGTCGCCTGCGCGGCATGCTGCGCCGCGCTCCGCACCGCATGGGCGCCACTCATGGCGATGACCGTTGGCGTCTTTGCCCTTCCGGCGTGCAACTCCATGAATGGCCCGGACATCATCGAGCTGCGCTCCGAGGAGTACGACGCCGTCTTCCGCGCGTGCCTCGATCAGGCTCGTGAGGTCGGCATGCCCGCGGTTCTCTCCGATCGCTCGATCGGTGTCATCGAGACGGCGCCACGGCACATCGGCTCCCTTGTCGAGCCGTGGCGACTGGACTCATCGGGCTTCGAACAGACCGTCAATGCGACGCTTCAGTACGAGCGCCGCCGCGTGCGATTTGAGTTTGTGCCCACTGGCTTCGAACTGCCGGCGCCAACCGGGCAGGGCGAACTTGCCGGCCCCGCGCTTCCGGGCAGCACTCCGGCTGAGCGGCGCTTCGACCTCGAGCGCTATTCGGGCGCCATTGAACTTCGAGCATGGGTCTACATCGAGCGCGGCTTCACCACGGGTCTCAAGCCCGACACTTGGTCGCTCTCGCTCACTTCAACATGGACCGATCCGGTCAATGCCCAGCGCACCGACCCTCGAGTCGACGACTCCACGCGCCTGCCCACGCAATGGACTCCGATCGCGCGGGATGTCGCGATGGAGCGCACCCTGCTCGCCAGAGTCGAAGCGCAGGTCATGGCCGAGCGCGCGAAGTCCGCCGGCAGTTCGACACCTCCCGGTTGATTGCGTTCTTATCGGTCTGCTCGTGATCTCAGAGAGGAGCCAGCCGTTGAGCGCCTCCGATGTGCACGGCATTCCAATGAACTCAACGCAGGCGACCGGCTGTTTCGCTCCAGTTTCCTCCGCGATGTCCGCGGTTCGGGGTTGATCCGCGTCTGACGATTCGCACGATGGTGTGGGTCGATCAGACGATCGGCGCGGCCCGGAGTTCGCAGGTTCTCATCACCTTGTGCAAGACCGCGGCGCAAGGTGACGACTACCCTTGGCGTCGAGTGTGACGACTGCACTCGACGCCGTGATCCCCGCTCAAAGCGACCCTTGAAGGTGAGTTCCAGAGATCCATGACACGCACTCGTTTCGCACTCCGAACGCGCACGCTTCTGACTGCTGGCGCGTTCCTTCTGATGGCTGTAGTGGTCTCTCCCTTCGCGCTTGGCACCCCCGGTGGTCGCGGCGATCGCGGTGGAACCGCCGGTGGGCAGGTGCAACTCCCGACGACGCCGGATGACTTCTTCCTTCCGGGGACTCAACCCAATCCGAATGCGAGCGAGTTCGCGCGCGTGCAGGGCGCCATCAGTTGCTCCTTCTGCCACAGTGATTACTCGATCGAGTTCGCGCCGCTCGACACATGGGTGGCCTCGGTGATGGGCCAGTCCGCGCGCGACCCCGTGTGGCACGCCGCGCTGGCCATTGCCAACCAGGATGCCGCAGGCGCCGGGACCTTCTGCATCCGTTGCCATGCACCGGGTGCGTGGCTCGGAGGTCGCGGCGCCGATGGCACCACCAATGACTTCATTCCCGACGACTTCGACGGCGTCAACTGCCACTTCTGCCACCGCGTGGTCAATCCCGTGCTTGGGCCCGACAGCGCCATCGGCTATCCGGAGAACAACGATCCCGAGCCCGATCTCGTGATCATCGAGTCGCTCGCGAAGCAGGGCCTGCTGCCCGTTGGCGTCGGCAACGCGCAGTATGTGGTCGACCCACGCGATGTGCGGCGCGGCCCCTTCGATGATGTTCCGCTCAACTTCCACGGCATCAGCGAACTCGGCGAGCCCGTCGACCTCATCACCTCACCCTTCCACCAGAAGAGCGAGTTCTGCGGGACCTGCCACGATGTGAGCAACCCCGTCTTCGTGCTTCAGCCGAATGGGACCTTTGCCATCAGCCGGATGAACGAGGCGCACCCCTCGCTCGATGGGCACGACATGTTCCCCGAGCAGCGCACCTACAGCGAGTGGCTCAACAGTGATTTCGCCACGAAGGGCGTGGTCTTCCCCGACGGACGCTTCGGCGGCAACAACAAGGGGCCGATCGGCTCCTGCCAGGATTGCCACATGCCCGATCAGGTCGGCGGTGGATGCACCTTCTACGAGTTCCCGCCCTTCTTCACGCGCAAGGACATGCCGCAGCACTCGATGGCCGGCGCCAACCACTGGGTCGTGGCCGCCATCGCCTACCAGCTCGGCGAGGATGCGAAGTTCGCCGGCCTCACCAAGGAGCGCGTCGAGGCAGGCCGCGCGCGGACCATCCAGATGCTGCGCGATGCCTCCGACCTCGAGCTCGATCAAGTGGGCGGACAGCTTCGCGCCCGGGTCATCAACCAGACGGGTCACAAGCTCCCGACGGGTTACCCCGAGGGCCGTCGCATGTGGCTCAATGTGAAGTTCTACGGCCCCGATCGCACGCTCATTGCGGAGCGCGGCGCATATGACTTCGTGGAGGCGGAGCTCATCGATCGCGACACGAAGATCTACGAGACGCTGCACGGTTTCGATGAGAGCGTCGCCAAGGTCGTCGGCCTGCCCGCAGGCAAGAACTTCCACCTCGCCCTCGCCAACACGCGCTTCTTCGATAACCGGATTCCTCCGCGCGGATTCACGAATGAAGCCTACGCCTCGATCGGTGCAGCGCCCGTCGGCTACACCTACGCCGACGGCCAGTTCTGGGATGACACGCTCTTTGCGATTCCTCCCGGCGCTTCGCAGGCGGTCGTCTCCCTGCTCCACGAGGTCTCGACACGCGAGTACATGGAGTTCCTCCGATCGCAGAATGTGACGAACGATGCAGGCGAGGTCGCCTACACGCTCTGGGAGAAGTTCGGCAAGGGCATCCTGATCACCATGGACCACGCCTCGCTCGACCTCGGGCCGGGGTGCATTCCCGCCGATCTCAACTGCGACGGTGTCGTCAACGGCGCCGACATCGCCATCGTGCTCGGCAGTTGGGGCCCCTGCCCCGGCTGCGCGGCCGATCTGAATGGCGATGGCGTCGTGAATGGCGCCGACATCGCCATCCTGCTGGGCAACTGGGGCTGATCGAGTCAGTTCGTTCCCGCGAGCTTGCGAACCGTGAACATGAAGCTCCGCTTCATGGTCATGTGCATGCCGACCACGACGGCCAGGAAGGCGACGACGGCAATGGCTGACCCCACCAGCAGCGCCGTGCGCGCGGCCACCGGGTCTTCCAGGCTGCCGCTCACGGCCCACCCCGGTGACACCACTGCAGCGAGAAGATTCACGGGGCTCAAGGCCACCATGACCGCACCCACAACGGGAATAGACGCACCCGCCGCACCTCCGCAGAGTCCCAGCACTCCGGCCACCGCCAGCGTCACGCCAACCGCCGCCAGCGTGCTCCCGATGGTGCCCTTGCTTCGAATGGACCATTGCAGGCCGACCATGATGCAGAACGCCGTAAAGGCGACGAAGACGGCGCCGAAGGTGATCGCGCCCTCGGGCAGGATCAGCGGCACTTCCACGCGGGTGGTCCCGACAATCTCCGTGACCGACACGCCGCCGGCGACACCGAAACCGTTGCCGAGGACATAGATCGCCGCGAGCGCCAGCGTCAGTGGTGGCACGAGGATCATCGGGAGCAGGAACTCAAAGAGCCCGAGCAGCTTCCCTGAGAGATAGGGCCCCGGCTGAATCGGTGTCGTCAGGATCAGGTCGAGTGTGCCATCCTCGCGCTCACGACTGACGGCGGTGGCGCTGAGATTGATGGCCGTGAAGAGAACCACCAGCGTCTCGGCGCCCAGGAGCGCGCCGAGCGCGACCCGCAACTGCGCCGAGTCGAGCGTGCCGCGCCAGTGCAGGATGAGCAGCACGAAGCCCGAGAGCAGGCCGAGCACGAAGAAGGCCCACCGCCCGGCCATCGCCATGGCGCTGCCGGACCGCAGGTGCCGTTCGCGCCACGCGACGGGATTGGTCCCGACCTTGCGCGCCGCTCGCTCGGAGCGCGAAGTCGCCTTGCCGAAGAGGCGCCGCCAGAGCGGAAGCGCCACCGCGCGGCTTCCGATCCGTCGCACCGAGAGCGTGCTGGCTGCAATCAGCACCGTCGTCACGATGATGCACAGCCAGCCGTAGGCGGCGACCGGACGACCGAACCAGAACGAAGTGAGCGCCCCCGCGCCAGTTCCCGCGAGCTCATGCGGCTGGTAGCTGTTGCTCATCAGCACCGACTCGAGCACAAGGAATGGATTCAGCGGCGTCGTGACGGTCGTGAAGGTTGCCGTGCTTCCGACCGCCACCGGCTCGCGCAGCAGCAGATCGACCGCCCATGTGGCGAAGAGATAGACCAGCACCGCCGCGTAGAAGATGAAGACGCTCCGCTTGCCGGCACCGCCGACCACGCTCAGTGCGACAGCCACCGCGCCCATCACCATTGCGCTCGCCGCCGCCACCCAGGTGCTGGCGACGATCGCCTCACCCGGAACACCACCGAAGGCTTGCGTGGTGATGAAGAGCGGCAGCGCCGCAAGCAGCAGACCGAAGACAAAGAAGAGCCGCCCGAAGAGACTGCCGAGCACGATCTGGAGGGCGTTGAGCGGCGTCGTGAGGAGGATCTCCCAGGTGCGCGGGCTCGACTCCTGCGCGATGGCGCCCGCCATGAAAATCGGCGTGAGAATGCAGATGAGCCCGACCTGCGCAAAGGCGGCCAGTGTGCTCGCCCCCGCGCCGCGCTGGGCGAGCTCCTTCATGGAGCCCTCCTGCCCCAGGAGCGCAAAGAAGAGAAGGACCATCAGGAGCCCGAGATAGGCCCCTCGGATGAGGAGGTGGCGAGTGCGTCGTGAGCCGCCCTGCACCAGCCGGAGGCAGATCGGGTTTGTCGGCAGGAGCCGGGAGAGCCAGACGAGAATGGCGGGCATGCGAGGTGCGGTGGCCCCGGGTTCGGTGGCTGATCGGGTGATGGCGGCCGATGGGGCCGTCCGAACGATGGACGGCCTCTGACGCTCCGAGAATGTCGACACAATCTACGCGACAGGCACCTTCGTCCGTTGACATCGGGCCCTTCGCGCGACGATACTCCAATCTGTACACGCCCGGTCGCCCAACCTGCGACCGGTCGATCCTTCGGACCGTCCGGCATGAGGAACCGCCGGCGGACCGTTCATTCGCAGCGGGGGCTGCGACAATCCGTGTGAAGTGCTCGGATTGGCTAGATTCAATTCGCTGAATCGGACCCTTGACTGACGCCACCCGGAGCTCATGGCAGAACGCCCAAGTCCATTCATGACAAGAACTTGAGTCTCTCACAAGGAGCCTGACGCGGCCGTGTGCCGCGAATCGGTCTTCTTGCGGGAACGCTGAACGGCTCGCTGATCCCTCATTGACGGCAGTCTCGATCACGGTGATCGAGACGCGGTCCGGCATCTCCCTTGGAGACGCCGATGCCGTTCTCAATGACTCTTGCCCAATCAGGATTGACGGTGCTGCTGATCGCGCTCGGCGCCGCTCTGGTCGGTGCGGTGATTGGCGGGGTGTGCATCACGCTCTTCAGCTCCCGGGGCCTGCGGCAGGCGCGAACCGAGGCGGAGCGCATCACCGAGAGCGCTCGCTCGACCGCCGAGACCAAGGCTCGTCAGATTGAACTCGACGCCGAGAAGCAGGCGCTCGAGCGCCGGAAGGCCTTCGATCGCGAGGTCTCCGACGCCCTTGCGGAACTCAAGAAGAGCCAGGATCGAGCAGCCCGGCGCGAGGAGATCCTCGACCGCAAGCTGGAGCAGATCGGTCAGCGCGAGGAGAAGCTCGACCAGCAGGAAGCTCGCATCCAGAGCGCGGAAGAGGCCGTGAAGGCCCTTCACGCAGAGGCAGACTCCCTTCGAATTCAGCTTCGCGACCGCCTTTCCGAAGTGGCGCGCTTGACCGAAGCGGAGGCCCGCGCGATCTATCTCGACGAGGTCAAGTCATCGTCCCTCCAGGAAGCGGCCAAGGTCACCCAGTCGATCATCGAAGAGGCGGAGACGAAGGCGCGCGATCGGGCGCGAGAGATCACGCTCATGGCCATCCAGCGCTATGCCGCTGAGAGCGTGAGCGACTCGACCATTCGCACCGTGAAGATCCCCTCCGACGACATGAAGGGCAGGATCATCGGTCGTGAAGGCCGGAACATCCGGGCCATCGAGAAGGCGACCGGTGCGGACATTCTCATTGATGACACCCCCGGGGTCATCAGCGTGAGCTGTTTCGACAAGGTCCGTCAGACGATCGCTGCCGAGACGCTCCAGAAACTGGTCGCCGACGGTCGAGTGCACCCCTCGCGCGTCGAAGAGCTCGTCGAGCAGACCAAGCGCGATGTCAACGATCGAATCCAGAAGGCGGGCACCGAGGCGGTGACGGAGCTCGGCCTTCGCGGACTTCATCCGAAGGTGGTCGAGGCGATGGGCCGGCTCCAGTTCCGCACCAGCTACGGCCAGAATGTGCTGAAGCATTCGATCGAGGTGGCCTACCTCGCCCAGATGATCGCGGATCAGCTCGGCCTCAACGGGCAGATCGCTCGCCGCGCCGGCTTCCTCCACGACATCGGCAAGGCGATGGACCACGAGGTCGAGGGCGGACACCCCGCGATCGGCATGGACTTCCTCCGCAAGTTCGGCGAGAAGAGCGAGGCGGTCCTGAACGCGGTGGGCGGCCATCATGCCGACATCCCTTCGACCACTCCATACACGCCGATCGTGATGGCGGCCGATGCGGTCAGCGGCGCGCGCCCTGGAGCGCGGCGCGAGAGCATGGAGATGTACATCAAGCGGCTCGAGCAGCTCGAGTCGATTGCCAAGGCGCACTCCGGTGTCACCGAGGCGTTTGCCATCCAGGCCGGTCGGGAAGTGCGCGTCATCGTTGATGCCAAGCGACTCGACGACGCGACGACCTTCGTGATCGCCCGCGACATTGCGAAGCGCGTGGAAGAGGAGATGACCTTCCCCGGCGAGATCAAGGTCACCGTGCTTCGCGAGGTGCGAGCCGAAGCCACGGCGCGGTGAGTCGCAAAGCGGCGCGATCATTTGACGCGCGGTCGTGCGCACAGCGACACCGCGCAAGCCGCTCGATCAGCAACACCTCTGCGCCCCGGCTCCCGCGCCGGTGCTCAGCGCGACTGGGGCGCCTTTGCCGAGCGCTCGTAGATGGCCATTGCCTCAGGCATGTAGCGTTGGAGCGTCTGGGCGCGCGTGTCATCGGCCGGATGCGTGGAGAGGAACTCCGGCGGCTTGCTGCCTCCGAGTTGTCCCATCTTGTCCCAGAAGCCCGGCGCGGCGCGCGGGTCGTATCCCGCCTGCGCCGCGATCATCAGCCCGATGATGTCCGCCTCGGTCTCGTGCTTGCGCGAGTAAGGCAGGCCGACCGTCACATGGAGGACTGCTGCCGTCAGCTCACCGCTCGCCATCCCACCGGTCGGATCGCCGAAGACCGATCCGAGCACCGCCGCCACCTGCGAACCGACATTGATTCCCGTCTGCTGGGTCATGCGCTCCCCACCGTGGCGTGCGATCGCGTGCGCCGCTTCGTGTCCAAGCACGACGGCCAGTTCATCGTCGGTCGAAGCGACCTTCATGATGCCCGTGTACATGGCGCACTTTCCACCGGGGAGCGCCCAGGCGTTCACGGTCGAATCGTCGTCGATCACGGCCCACTCCCACTCGAACTGCGCCGCGGGGTTCGGGTGGCGCTCGATCGCCGCCTGCTGAATGCGCTTCGCCACCCGCATGCCGCGCTCATACTGCGGCCCCGAGGTGAGGATCTTCGCGCCTTGGAGCAACTCCGGATACGCCTGGGCGCCAAGCTGCTTCTCCTCGGTGAGCGAAAAGGCGTTGAGCTGCGATCGACCACTCCCCTCGACCGTGGTGCAGCCGCCAGCGCCCGCCATCGCCACCACCAGAACCACCAGACCAAGTGTGAACCCATGTCGCATCGGAAGTCTCCTCGGCGGCCGAGAGTTGAACGCGGCGACCACCTCCGCAGAGTGTAGGAAGAGCCGACTCGAATGGGTCAATGCAACCGGAGGAAGAACGCTACAGCCACGATTGCGCCAACGAGCAGGCTCATGCCCACATAGAGCCAATCCCGCTGGCTGAAGAAGTCACCGACCAGCAGCAGCAGGCGGATGGCCGGAGTCAGGATGATGAGAGAGAGCCCCGCGATCAGCAGGGCCACGGGTTCGGATCGAAGGACGCCATGCATCACGGCCCAGGGAGATCGGAGGGTCTCAAGGACGCTCCGCGCTTCGTCATAAGTTGTCCCGTCGAGCTTCAGGCGCAGGAGCCCCCACACGAGCGCCGCCATGGCGACCGCCAGCATGCACTGGAGAACGCGCTTCTGAATCTGTTGGGCGCGGGGGTTCATGCTCCGAGGATCCTTCCTCCACCCTTGATGAGCATCTGCACGGCAATGAGCAGTAGCGCCACAAGGAAGATCCTCCGGAGCCAGAGCACCCGAATCACCGTGACCAGTTTCGCACCAAGCATGGCACCCGGCACGATGCCAAGGAGCACCGGCGCAGCGATCATCGGATCGATGAACCCCTGGGAGAGATAGACGCCGACACTGGCGAGCGCCGTCAGACCGATCATGAAGTTGCTGGTTGTGGTCGAGGCGCGAAAGGGCATCTTCATGAGCGAGTCCATCGCGACGACCTTGAGCACGCCCGAGCCGATGCCGAGAAGACCACTGATCACTCCCGCTCCGAGCATCACACTGAAGCCGCCGCCGGGCTTCTGAATGTGGTAATCGACGGCTCCGCTCGCACTCTCGATGCGGCCGTCGAGGCGAAGCAATCCGGCGAGTCGATTCCGCGGAAGTTCGTGGGTCACCGTGTCCTCGCGCTTGCGCGCCGTGACCAGGGCGATCATCACAAGCAGACACCCGAAGAAGAGCTGGAGCCACGCCGGATTCGAGATGGCAGCGAGCAGCGCGCCCGCCACGGCGCCCACGGTCGCCGCGAGCTCGAGGAACATGCCGACGCGGTAATTCGAGAGCGGGTCGCGGCTTCGCCCCGCTGCGGCTCCCGAACTTGTTGCAATCACGGCGAGCAGCGAGGCTCCCATCGCGAGGCGCATATCCACCCCGCACAGAAGAACCAGCATCGGTGTCACCAGGATGCCGCCTCCGAGTCCCACGAGAGCGCCGAAACAGCCGGCCACCATCGAGCCCACGAAGGCGATCATCACGAACGCAAGTGGATGCGATTCAATCAACATGCGCATCGCACCTTCGGCCTGACACGGGTGTCAGGGGACAGAGGCTGTTGAATCCTGAGGCTCGAAGGCTGGGTCACCGGCGCCACTGTTCCGCTCCGTTGGTCGCGACGCGTGCGCTCACCAGTACCATGCACAACCGTTGCCGCGACGACGGTGCGGAGCGGGCGGACCAAGGCTGGCCGCCACGCCCGTGAGGAGCGTGATCGGTGCAGCAGGCTGGCGCCAAGCCCAACCTTCGACTCACCGCTGCTGCCGCGAGGCAGGCGCTGCGCACGCATCGAGATCGCCAGAAGTACCTCCTCGAGGTCGCCTTCGCGCTGTTGGGGCTCGTGGTGGCTGCCGCCATCGGAATCATGTTCACCTTCGGGGCCGGATCGAAGTTCAACATGGGTTGGATCTTCGCCTTCCTGATCATGCCTGTCACAGCGGGCAGCGTACTTCTGCTCGCGTCGAGGGCTTTGGGCCGGCAGCGGAATCGCTTGGCGCTGCGCCTGGTGCGTCATGGCGGTCGCCTCTGTCTTGAGTGCCAATCGCCACTTCCGAAGGCGACCGCGTCTGGGGTTCGAATGCGAAAGCCGTGCTGCGATGAGAGCCTCGATCAACTCGAGGGAGGAATCCTCATCGAGACATGGCTCGCGGGGCTGGCAGGCGTCGATCGCAGCTTCGCCGTGAACCCGAGCACGCCATTCATGTCGAAGCCAACGCTGCTCGGACTGCCCCGGCGCATCGCGCTTCAGATGCTCGGTGGACTGGCGATCGTCGTCATGTTTCCACTCCTTCTTGGCACATTGGCGGTGGTCTCGAGTTCCGCCCCGTTCTCCTTTGAGTCACTCCTGATCGAGGTCATCGCGTCGCTCAGGATCTCGGTCATCTTCGTGTTGGTCCTCGTCGGGAGCAATCTCATCAGTGTCGGGCTCGGGCGACGAATTGACCGAGGCCAGTTCTGCGCGTCGTGCGGGTATCGGTGGAAGCCTCGATCGGCGCCTCGGTGCCCTGAGTGCGGTGCCAGTTGGAACCGGCCTGGGCAGCGCACCCTCGGGCGACCGGAGCGGAATCCATGGCTCACTCTCGTGGGATTTGTGGTGCTCTCACTCAGCGTGTGGGCGATGTTCTGGACATCACTATCGAGCGGCCCACGCCTGGTTCCCACCGGGCTGTTACTCAGGCAAGCGGAGTTCGGCGCGGTCTATTGTCCGCGCGTGGACGCGCTGGCGGAGCGGACGCTGACGCCGGAAGAGCGCCGGGAGTTCTCCCTTCGGAGCATTGAAGCCTTCGAGGCGCTCTTGAGCGAACGAACTCGAGGCACGGATCCCCACAAGTTCAACCTCCGAGGGATCACTTGGCTCGAGGCGGAACTGGCTGGAGCCCACGGCCCCACCGACCCCGCCCTGCTCGCGCGGGCTCGCTCCCTCATTGCGCCGCTCGCCGCGACGATCAAGGACCAGGAGCTGATCCTTGAAGGAGACGGACTCCACACGCCTCTCTCCATTCGCCCGGGCGCCACGCTGCTCCTGGCCGTTGAGCGCCCGGAGTTCATGCCGCTCGCACCCGGCGCCGGGTTCAAACCCTCACGGCTCTGGGGCGATCCGATCGATGGCGCGGGAGTCCCCGTGAACCTCGCCCGTTCCGGAACGGCGCTCAGCTACTCGGTCGATCGGAACTGGGATTGGCGACGCATTACTGTGCGGCTCGATCGTCCATCGGCGCCGGGGCGCTACCTGGTCACCGTCCGTCACTGGGTCATCGTCGAACCTGGACATGAGACGCGCGTGAACCTGAACGATCAAGGCGCGATCGCCCCGCGCGTCGGGGGCTGGGCGGAGCGCTACGAACACCGCCTTCTCCTCGAAGTCCCGGCGGATCGCTGAGGTCGGGGCGTCACGGCTGAGTCACGCGCTCGCCCGTCCAGAGGACCCCGGGCCGCGAGCGGCCATTTCTCCGAGTCGACGCCGCGCGATCACCACGCCCGGGCGTGCCGACTAGGCTGATTCACACACTCCGCTTCGAGGAACTCACACCATGACCGCGAACTTCTCCCTGTTGCACCCCCGCCGCTCGACCCACGCACGAATGACCGCACGATCGCGGGCTCTCGCGCGGCTGGTCCTCGCCAGCGCCGGACTCCAGACTGCTTTCTTTGCCAGCACGGCCAGCGCGAACCAGGCGCCGCCGGCAGGCGAGCGACCGAGCGCCGTCCTCACCGTCTACTCGAGCGCCGACCCCGGCAGCTTCGACCCTCGCCAGTTCGCCGACATGGCGCGTGCGGGCGGCAATGTGAACTTCGCGTGGCAGGTGCCCGGCTTCGGCGTCGTGCGCGAGACGCGTCGCATCACCATTCCACCGCCCGGTCCGAATGGCGGTTCGACCGTCCTCTTCACCGATGTCGCCCAGTTCATTGATCCGACGACGGTCTCCTTCCGAGACCTCTCCCATCCCGACACGGTGGTGCGCAGCCAGAGCTACCAGTTCGATCTCGTGAACTCACAGAAGCTGCTTGAACGCTACCTCTCTCAGCCCATCCGCGTCACCATTGATGACGGCCAACAGCCGCGAACCTTCGCAGGCACGCTGCTCTCTGCGACGGGCGGATCGATCGTGCTTCAGTCGGCCGAGGGGGTGCAGATTCTCCCCGCGGGCAGCGCCAGGATCGAACTGAGTGAACTGCCGGGAGGGTTGCTGACACGACCGACGCTGGTGTGGGACCTGCTCACGAGGACGCCCGGCGAACACGAGGTGCAACTCTCGTATCAGACCGCAGGGCTCACTTGGCGCGCCGATTACAACCTGACCATCAGCCCCGACGAAACGAAGGCGGACCTCTCGGCGTGGGTCACGCTGCTCAACATGGCGGGCGGATCCTGGAAGGACGCGGGTCTGAAGCTCGTGGCGGGTGAAGTCCAGCGGATTCAACCGCGCCAGGCGATGCCTCGATCGATGATGATGCGCGGTGCCGCCGCTGCCGAGGCGATGGATCTCGGCTTCGAGGAGAAGAGCTTCTTCGAGTATCACCTCTACACGCTGCCGAGGCGCGTCGACATTGACGCCAACAGCTCGCAGCAACTGGTGCTCTTTCCCGCGGTGGCTGATGTGCCGGTTGAGAAGGTGCTCATCATGCATGGAACACCCGAGTTCGGCGGGTGGGGCGCTCCGATGACCGATCGTGGATTCGGTTCAGGTCAGCCGGTGCAGATCCAGGTCTTCTTCCGACTGGTGAACTCGCGTGAGAATCGCATGGGCATGCCGCTCCCCGCGGGCAAGGTTCGTGCGTACAAGGCCGACAGCGACGGTTCACTCGAGTTCATCGGCGAAGACCTCATCAAGCACACCCCGCGCGATGAGAAACTGATGATCAAGCTCGGCAACGCCTTCGATGTCGTCGGCGAGCGCACGGTCACCGACTTCACCGTCGACAACAATCGTCGTCAGATGAGTGAGACGATCAAGCTCGAGGTCCGCAACCGCAAGGATGCCCCGAGCACCGTCACCATCCGTGAGAACCTCTACCGCTGGACCAACTGGTCCATCACGCGTCAGAGCCAGGACTTCACCAAGGTGAATGCGAACACGATCGAGTTCACGGTGAATCTCGCTGCCAATGAAACGAAGGAAGTGACCTACACCGTCCAGTACACCTGGTGAGTGCGGGGTCAGCAGGTTTCCGCGCGTGCAGACGCTTTCTGAGATCCGATCTCTGCTCCGCTCGCGCGGGCTGCGTCCGAAGCACCGCTACGGGCAGAACTTCCTGCACGATCACCATGTGCTGGCAGCGTTGGTGGAGTCGGCGGGCATCGAGCCCCCGGCTCCTGGCGCCGCCGCGCCGCTCGTCCTCGAGGTCGGACCCGGAACAGGCACGCTGACCGAAGTCCTGCTCGAGCGCGGGGCTCGCGTGGTGGCCTGCGAGATCGATCGCGACATGCTCGCGATCATCGGGGAGCGCGTTCTTCCCCGCGCCGATGGTCGCTTGACGCTCGTTGAAGGCGACTGCCTGAAGGGGAAGCGCCGACTCGCCCCAGCCGTTGTTGACGCTCTGGCCACCGCGGCGCGCGCCGACGCTCCGGCCGCGAACTCCCCGCGCTTTGCACTCGTTGCCAACCTTCCTTATGGCGCGGCGACCCCGCTGATCGCGACGCTGCTGGCCAATCATCCTGAGTGCACCGGCCTCTTCGCCACCATCCAGAGAGAGGTTGCCGATCGACTCATGGCCACGCCTCGCAGCGACGCGTACGGTGCCCTCTCGGTGACCACACAACTGCTCGCCAGGGTCGAGCGCGTCATGGATGTCGCGCCAGGATGCTTTTGGCCTGAACCCGAGGTGACCAGCGCCATCGTGGCGATCGATCCGCGTCGAGGTGAGCAGCGCCCCGCCTCGATCGGCACTCCGGCTGAAGCCGAGGCCTTTGCCTCGTTCGTGACCGGTGTCTTCTCGAAGCGGCGGAAGCAGATCGGCACCATCCTGGGGCGCGGCGCTCAGCTTCCCCCCGGCGTCGAGGCGACGCAGCGCCCCGAGGAGCTCGCGCCTGAGACATGGCTTGCGCTCTGGCCGCTCCAGGCGCCGCCTGCCGCCGCCGCGACGGACCCCGTGAAGCGCACGGAACGCCGCGCGACCGGGCGTTCGAAGGGACCTGCCCCGAACGCGTGACCTTCATCGGCGAGAAGAGCCGCTGAAGCCGAACGCGACACAACGCTCGGCATCACACCCAATGCGCGAAGCGTCGGCCGCACAGGTCACCACGCGAGCCCGAGAGCCCCGCGACGGTCAGCTTCACATGGAAGCCGCGGAGCATCGGCCGTGTTGATCGCCACGCGAACCCACGGTCACGCGCCTCCCGAATTCGCTGCTGACTGCTGCGTCGCCCGCCGTGTCACTTCGCCGAGGGATTGCGATAGACCATGCGGATGATGTTGCCCGGCGGCAGGTACGCCACCTCGCTCATGTACGCGCGAATGAGCATGATCCCCCGCCCCGACGGAATCTCGATGTTCTCTTCCAGCGTCGGGTCAGGCACGCACCCCGGGTCGAAGCCCTCACCCTGATCCTCGACTTCGAAGACCGCTTCGCGATCATCAATGGTGGCTCGAACACTCACCGTCTTTCCCGGCTCATTTCGGTTGCCATGCCGGAATGCGTTGACGGCCGCCTCTTCGAGCGCCAGTCGCACGGCGAAGCGCCCCTGCTCCGGATAGTCACGGCGCGCCAACTCCGCGGCGATCTCCTCCTGAAGGGGATCGATCGCTTCACGCTGGCCGAGCACCACGCTCCGGGAAAAGGGATTGGCGCTCGAACCGGTTGTCGGCCGGGTCGAAGGACGGTTCACGAAAAGCTCGACAGTGCCTTTTCCGCCGTGTCATGGACCTGGAAGAGCTTGTTCAGCTTCGTGATCTTGAACACTTCAAAGATCTGCGGATTGATGTCCGAAAGCCGGAGCTGACCATTGCGCTGCTCGAGTCGCTTGTGAACATGGATCAGGGTCCCGAGCGCCGCCGAGGAGAGATGCTCCACGCCCTTGAAGGAGAGCAGGAGCTTCGGCCGCGTACCGGCCTCCACCAGCTTCATCAGCTCCTCGCCGATCTGCTGGATGTTCGCCTCGTCGAGGATGTTCCGATCGACGAACTCGACGCGCGTCACAGCTCCGTCAACCGAAACCCTGAGTCGAGAGGTGACCTTTCCCATGTGCATTCGCCTCCAGGCCGCCGGGGGCGGCGGGTTGTCAGAAACCGTAGCCGGTCGCGGCCGACGATCCCAGTCGATCCTGGAGTCCGGGGAAGAGAATCTCCTCGTTCTCCTGCTGGATCAGGATTTCCGGACGGATCAGCAGGAGCAGGGTGGTTTCGCTCTTGGTCGAAAGTCGGTTCGTGAAGAAGCGGTTGACGAAGGGAATCTTCGAAAGAACCGGCACGCCGACCTCGATCTCGATTTCATTGAAGAGGCGCTGACCGCCCAGCAGGATGGTGCCCTTGTCCGGCACCGACACCGTGGTGTTGATCGTGGTGCCCTGAAGCTCGGGGAGCTGAATGGTCGCCGTGAAGCGCGTCGCATTGCCGCCGCCGCCGCCCGTTCCACCGCCACCACCCGCGGCACCTTCGCTCTGCGCAGGGGTGAACTTCACATTCTGGTTCAGGCCGAACTGCACGGTCATCGTCACATAGCGACGGTCGGCCGAGCAGACCGCTTCGATGTCGAGCACGAAGCCTTCGTAGACGACATTGATGACCGGCGCGAACGCACCTGAGTTGTCGCCTGCGATCGGCTGGACATTGGAGACATAGGTGATCGCCTTCGCCACGCTGATCCAGGAGCGCTGTCCATTGAAGAGCGTGAGTCGCGGTGCCGTGAGCACCACATTGCGCTGATCGGCCTGCGTCGCACGAATGAGCAGGTCGACCTGGATGTCATCGAGGAAGGTCATGCCCACGGTGAGCACGGGGTTGACCAGCGCCAGCGCACCGACGCTGCCTGCCTGAAGACCGGCCGCTGCGAGCTGGTTGATGAGCGGCAGACCTTCCTGCTGCACCTGCACCGGGCTGAAACCGTTGCTGGTTCCGTAGAGGTTGCCGAGACCGTCGGTGAACTCCGAGCCACGCGGCTGAAGGCCGACCGGCGTGCCCACTGGCAGTGTGCGGTAGGCGATGTCCGTCGGTGGCGGGCCGCCCGTCGGCACGCCGATCTGTGCACCGGTTGCGGTGGTGTTGCCGGGGAGACCCTGGCCCGTGTTGGTTCCCGAGAAGCTGTCGAAGACGACCGGGTTCTTGAGTCGGCCGACATTCGGATTCGGAGCCGCCGACGCAAGATCTCGCTGGAAGAAGAAGTCGCGAAGCTGGAAGTTGGGGTCCACGCCTCGCGCCGTGTTGTACATCGACGAGTTGGTGTTGAAGTAGATGTCGAAGTCGATGCCGATCTGCTCGAACCAGTCGACCGTCACGGTGATGACACGGGCCTCGATGTTGATCTGGAGGGCCCGGACGCTGCGGAGCTGCTCAAGCAGGCCGTTGATGGCCCGGTGATTTCGCGGCGTGGTCGTGATGATGAGATTGTCGTTGAGCTGCCGGATGTCGCCGACGGTGCCGCCGCGACGAATCCAGCCATCTGGATCAACGAGGTCCTGGATGATCTCGATGATCTCTTCGATGCGCTCACGCGGGTCGCGGAGCTCCTTGCGGGTCGGGTCGCCGACGGGTGAACGACCGCCGCCACCACCGCCGCCGCCACCACCACCGAATCCGCCGCCACCACCACCGCCGCCGCCACCACCGAATCCACCGCCACCGCCGCCACCACCGCCTTGGGTGATGCTCTGGTTCAGGTTGAAGTCGGGAGCGTTGTCGAAGTACGGGATCTCGAAGATGAGGTCGCGGATGTCATAGACCACCGTCACGGTCCGACGGTTGAGCTGCGCCTTGGTCGAGATGACCACCTGGCCATCTTCGACGGCATACTCGACCTGCGAGCTACCGCCACCAAGCTGCTCCAGCACGCGCCGCAGCACCTCGTTGCCGGTGATGCGGGGGAACTCGATGTCGTCGATTTCATCATCCTTGCGGACACCTTCGTTCTCGAGCGAACGCCAGTCCACATAGAAGTCGAGTCCGGTCACCTGGCGGAGATACGCCACGACCTGATCGAAGGGGATGCGATTGAAGTCGACATTGAACTCGCGCGTGGCCAGCTCATGCAGCGTGCGCTGGTTCTTCTCGGGCTCCTGGTACTTGCCGGCGCCATAGCGGCTCCGCATGTTCGAAAGCGAGGGCCAATCCTCGGGGTAGGTCACGATCGCCTGCACGGAGCGGTCACCGGAGCCGCTCAGGTTGACGCGCGGCGGCACGCTGGCCCGGAGCGCCTCGTAGCTGAGGCGGTTGTAGCCGAAGCTTCGATTCCGCTGAACACCCGAGTACTGCCGGTACATCATCGTTGTTTCGATGATGTCGTGGAGCGCCATGGCGGCGGGGTTACCAGGGTCGATGAAGAGGATCTGCTCGAGGACCTGGAGCGCTTCCTGATACTTCAGTTCCACCTGGAGCTGGCGGACTCGAATGAGGAGTTCGTTGATGGTCGCCTGCCGCTTCTCACGGTCGGCTCGCTGGCTGTCCTGCACCGCCCGGGTCGCCGTCGCCGTTCGACTCGCCTGATCGGCGAGCCGCGATTCGACTTCAGCGGTCTTGATCTGCTCGAGCAGGCGATCGGCCTGATCGATCATGCTGTCGAAGGTGCCCTGCGGAAGGATGCCCCGCTCGCGATCGACCTTGACCTTGGCGGTCAGCACGCTGCGCTGCGCGCCGCCGTAATCACCGTTGCGAAGCTGCTGCTGCGCTCGATCGATGTCAGCGGAGAACTCCACTTGGAGCTTCTGACGACGAAGCTCGACATCCTGCTGGAACTGATCGATGGTGCTGCCTTCGTCGCGGCGCATCTGGGCTTCGCGAATGCCGGCGAGCGCTTCGGGGTCACCCGGCGCCGCGGTGAGCACGCTGGTCCATGCGTCGATCGCATCGACCCATCGGCCTTCGCTCATCGCCTGTCGCGCTCGCTGCCGCGCCGCATCGACATTGCTCTGCATGAGCGGTGCCGCCGACGCGCCTTGGATGGCGGCGGGGTGCACCCCGGGAAGGGCGCCCGCGACGACGAGCGTGGAGAAGAGAACAAGGGTCGTGCGTCGCTTGGCGCTGGTGCAGTGCTGCATCATGAACTCCAGGGACAACTCAGATCGGGAGGGGTCGATCAACTTGCGCGGACGATACAAAGACAGGCCGATCCGCAGAACGCGGCCGACCCGGCATCGGGGCGGGAGCGTACTCACCAGCGCCGAGGGTCGCAAGGCTCGATCGGGGCGACCACGCTGAGATCCGCCCCTCGGCGCTCTCTGGCGCTTCGGGCACACAGCCTCGGATCGCCATCTGAGAGCGCGTAAACTGCCCGACCCATGACCACTCCCTCGACCTCGTCGCAACGAACGCCCACCAAGGCTCGCCTGGCACTCGAAGACGGAAGTGTCTTCGTCGGCCGCGGCTTTGGGGCCTGCGATCCGGGTCAATCGAGCACGGGTGAGGTCGTTTTCAACACCGCCATGTGCGGCTATCAGGAGGCCCTGACGGATCCGAGTTATTCGGGGCAGATTCTGGTCATGACCGCCTCTCAGATCGGCAATTACGGCATCGCAGAGCACGATCTCGAGAGCCCGAAGCCGATGGTGCGCGGATTCGTGATCCGCGAGCTCTCGCGCGTCGTCAGCAACTATCGAGCGGTCAAGGATCTCTCATCGTGGCTTCGTGACGCCGGGATTCCCGCGATTGAAGGAGTCGACACCCGCGCGCTGGTGCGGCGGCTCCGAATCGGCGGCGCGATGCGCGGGGTGATTGCGTTCGGCACCGAGCAGAGCGATGCCGAGCTGGTCGAGAAGGCTCGTTCGAGTCCCTCGATGGCGGGTCAGAATCTGGCGTGTGGAGTCAGCCCCACGAGCGCGACGACTTGGCAGGCGACCTTGGGTGATTGGCGTCCACGAGGCGTGCCGGATCCGCGGGATGGAGGCCGCCGATACCGAGTGGTGGCGATCGACTGCGGTGCCAAGCACAACATCTTGCGGAACCTGGCGGAACGAGGCTGCGAGGTGATCGTGCTTCCGCACGATGCGAATGCCGAGTCGATCCTCGCCCAGAAGCCCGACGGCCTCTTCATCTCCAATGGTCCAGGCGATCCCGCCGCGGTTGAGGCGACCATCGCCACCCTCCGCAAGGTGGCCGGGAGCGTGCCGACCTTCGGCATTTGTCTGGGTCACCAGCTTCTCGCGTTGGCTCTGGGCGCCAAGACCTGGAAACTCAAGTTCGGTCATCGCGGCGCGAACCAGCCCGTTCGGAATCTGCTGACGGGCCGAGTGGAGATCACGAGCCAGAATCATGGGTTCTGCGTCGACGAGGAGTCGCTCCGAGCCGCTGGGGGCGAGCCGACCCACATTCATCTCAATGACGGCACGGTCGCGGGCTTCCGCCATCTTCAGAAGCCGCTGTTCTGCGTGCAGTACCACCCCGAGGCGTCACCAGGCCCGCACGACTCGTCGTATCTCTTCGATTGCTTCATTCGCATCATGGAGACCCGGGCGCCCGTGACGGCCGAGGATTTCGAGAGCGCCCAGCGCAGCGCCGCCGCCGTGCCGGCGTGACTTCCGGAGTGAGCCATGAACGGGCTCTTCGCTGACCGCACGGTGGGGCTGGTGCTGGTCGCGGTGGAGCGCGGCATCGACCGCGCTCCCGAGGGATTGGCGTATCTCGTTCCCGAGTCCCTCGCGTCGCTTGAGGTGGGTGAGCGCGTCGTGGTCCCGCTCGGTCGAGGTGATCGGCCGACTCCCGGATGGGTCGTCGGGCGATTGCGCGAAGAGGAGTGCTCTGTTCCGCGGAGCAAGCTCAAGTGCGTCCTCGAGCGCGACCTTCGAAGTGCGCCGCTTCCAGTCACGCTCGTTGAACTCGCGCGCTGGATCTCCGCCTACTACTGCTGCCCGCTTGGGGTCACGATGGCGGGCGTGCTTCCCGCGGCGGTGAAGGTCGGTCGAGGCCGGGTCACGCGAACACTCGTCGATCTGCCGGGAGTGTCGTCACCGGAAGCGGAAGAAGGCGCGCCCACCGCCGACCCAGTCGATGGCGCGGCGAATGATGAGGGGACTGCGGGGCGACCTGCAGGGCTTGGTTCGGAAAGGAGTGCCGAGGGTGCTCTGGAAGGCGGGCGGGTGCGCGTCGCCGTGCGCGGAGCAGCGCGCCAGCGCGTTCTAGATGTGCTTCACGCCCTCGATGAAGCGGATCGGCCCATCGAGATCCACGACCTCGCCCACCGTGCTGAGCTCTCCTCCCCCGCACCGATTCGCGCGATGATCCGCGCGGGGCTCCTGCGCGCCCACCAGCGGACGCAGGTCGAGGCGGAGTGGCTTGCCGATCGGCTCGAAGCGTCGCCCGTGCCTGAACCGAGCATTTCGCAGCAGCGTGCCATCGACGCGGTGTCGAAGTCAATCGGCGCCGGATTCAGCCGCCATCTTCTCTTCGGCGTGACCGGGTCCGGCAAGACCGAGGTCTACATGCGCCTCATGCGCCACACCCTGAACCAGGGGAAGCGCTCGCTGCTCCTGGTTCCCGAGATCGCACTGACACCGCAGACCGGAGGGCGCATCATGGCCCGCTTCCCCGATGTCCGCGTCGCGGTGCTCCACTCGGGTCTGACCGAGGCGCAGCGTCATCAGCAGTGGGCGCTCGTGGCCGATGGGTCAGCGCACCTGATTCTCGGCGCACGCTCGGCGGTCTTTGCGCCGATTCCACCCGACTCGCTCGGGCTCGTCATCGTCGATGAGGAGCACGATCCTTCCTACAAGCAGGATCAGCAACCGCGCTATCACGGCCGCGATGTGGCCATTCGTCTCGCCCAGCTTGCCGCGTGCCCGGTTCTTCTCGGCAGCGCCACGCCGAGCCTTGAAAGCTGGCTTCATGCGACGCGCGGAACCTACACGCTTCATCGCCTTCCCGAGCGTGCGCCCGGGCTCTCGATTCCTCGCGTGCAGGTGGTGGACTTTGCCGAGGAGCGACGGCACTTTCCCGATCGTCGCGTGCGGCTCTTGGGGCCCACCCTCGAGCGTGCCGTGCACAGCACGATCGAGAAGGACGGCCAGGTGCTGCTGCTCCTGAATCGCCGCGGCTACGGCAACTATGTGGCCTGCGCCAACATGCGCTGCGGGTGGATGATGCGCTGCGCCCACTGCGACGCGGGCATGATCTGCCACCAGGAGCGCGTCGATGGCCAACGCGTGCGCTGGGTCCGCTGTCACCACTGCCAGGAGGAGCAGCGGCTTCCTCAGCGCTGTCCAACTTGCGGCAAGGGTGTCACGGTCTTCGGTCTTGGAACCCAGCGCGTGGAGGAGGAGCTGTCGCTCGTTCATCCGCGCCTCTCGGAGCCAGGCGTCGTGCAGCGCATCGATGGCGACACGATGCGAAGCTCCCGCGAACTCCATGCGGCCCTGACTCGCTTCGGTCGAGGCGACTCTCGCCTGCTCGTGGGCACCCAGATGATCGCGAAGGGCCTCGACTTTCCGGGCGTGCGCCTCGTGGGGGTCATCAACGCCGACACCGCGATTCACCTGCCCGACTTCCGCGCCTCCGAGCGCACCTTCCAGTTGATCGCCCAGGTCGCCGGCCGCTGCGGACGCGGTGCCGACGCCGGCGTCGCCATCATTCAGAGCTTCGTGCCGGAGACTCCGGCGCTGGTGCACGCGGCGGCGAATGACTTCGAGGGTTTTGCCCGAATCGAGCTCGCCGATCGTCGTCGCTTCGGCCTGCCGCCGTGGCGTCGCATGGTTCGAGTGGTCGTGCGGCACCAAGATGAAGAGCGAGCGAGGAGCCACGCTCGTGCGCTCGCCAAGGCGCTCCAGCCGCAGGCCAACGCCCACGCCGTCGTGCTGCGCGAGCCGGCCCCCTGCCCTCTCGCGCGGATCGCCGATCGCTGGCGCTTTCAGATCGAGCTTCTTGCGGATGGTGCGGCGCCGCTTCAGGCGCTGCTCGCTTCGGCGCGGAGCTCCGGCACGCTCGTTCCAGGTGAGCTGGTGGCCGTGGATGTCGATCCCGTTGTGCTCATGTAAGGGCACGCCGAATCGTCCGAGGCTGTTCGATCGACGCCTCCGGCGGTGTTGGCGGTGGGTGGTGGAGGAGTCCCGCTGCGCTGATTGCCGAAATGGTGAGACCTCGATGCGTGCCAATGAAAAAGGAGCCGACGGGCGAACCCGCCGACTCCTTGCAAAGGGGAGCAGTGTGATCTTGAGGCCGACGCCTCTTACCAATGCTCGACGCCGCACCACGCGGTCGGGCGTGGCTCGCGTCCAACGACCGTTGAATGCCTCACGGCGAGGTGATGAAGAAGCTGAACGGACCCGCGATCGAGCCCGAGTAGCTGCCGGGATTGCCCACCATCAGGTAGTAGGTCTCGCCCGGCGTGCCATACGCGAACTGGATCACGCTTCGGAAGGAAGTGCCGCCGCAACCATCCTCGTCGCAGAACTCCTGCACCAGACTGCCACAGGTGCCGCTGTAGATCGCGATGATCGTGTCATTGTTCGCCAGCGGAATCTGCTCGTCGCAGAAGCTGATTGAGACGATTGGCAGACCCGACGGCATGGTGAAGCGATACCAGACGGTGCTGTGAACGGCCTGCGGCTGGTTTGACCACTGGCAGGAGGGTGTGCCCTCGGGCAATTCGGGATCGCCACCACCGAATGGAGGTGTGGCGAGCGTGTTGTCGCCGATCACGGGCAGACCATTGATGTTCGCGGTGATGTCCTTCGCCGAAGTGCAGAAGTCGTTGTTCATGCACCCGGCGACCGTGCAAGGCACATTCGCGCCGAGGAAGGTGCCACCGGCTGCAGCGCACTCCGATGCGGTCAGGAGCGCACAACCGCCTTCAAGGCAGCACGCTCCAGCGACAGACTCGCACTGGCCCCAGTTGCCGAGGATCAGCGCGATGTCGGCACCATCGGTATTGCCGTCGCCGTTGATGTCTGCACCCGATGTTCCCCAGGCTCCGAGCACCACGGCAAGGTCGGCACCATCGACCACGCCATTGCCACCCGGAGGAGCGATGTCCCCGGTGCACCCCGGTGGAGTTGTCCCGAGCGTGGCCTTCCAGGCACCGGTGAACATGCCGTGGCCAATGATGACGGAGCCATCGGTGGTGATCCGACGCGGAACCTCGAGGAATGCGTCATCGGGGAGTGCCGCGCCGTTCGCGATCAGGTACTCGCGAAGGTCGATGAGCGGTCCCTGTCCTGCGAGTTGGATCCATGCGCGGCGGAACCCGAACGAAATGTCGAAACCGATCGTCGTCTCATTCGCCGCGATCGCCATGGCGATGCCGGTCCATCCAGGAATGATCGACCCGGCGCCGACGGTGGTGCGGGTGGCGCCGCCATTGGTCCACTTGCTTGCCTTGTTGTTCCAGTTACCCAGAAGAACGGATCCGGATTGATTCATCCCTTGGACCTCGCCGCCAACGCCGCCATCGGGGGTTTCAAGCGTCGACCCTGTGAGAGTGACGCCGGACCACGACGCCGGCACGCGATCGGCAAAGGCGGGGGTGTTCATTCGGGCGAAGCCGGCAATGATCGATCCGGTCGCGTTGATGACCGATGCTCGATTGCTGTTGCCGTCACCGATCAAGCCAAGTTCGATCATCCCGGTTGCCGCGGTCCATTTGAATCCCCGCGCCTTGCAGCCATCAACCCAGGAGAGTCCAACGGCCACGGACCCATCAGCAGAGAGGTCGTAACCGGAACTCCGACTTCCGCAACCGGCCACGCCGCTCGGGAGCCAGCCCAAGCTCAACCAGGAGTTGGACGCGACGGTCCAGATGGCCGCGACATCATTCCCTTGACCGTCGTTCATCTGGCCGAGGACGACGGTGCCGTCATCAGAAACAGCCCGAGCGTCATAGGCAGGCGGGGGGAGCGTGGTCATCACTCCAGTGACCGTGTCGAGCAGGTACGCGCCGCCACCGGCAGCGCCTGTCTTGGCCCCGACGATGAAGCGCCCGTCAGGCGACATATCGTTCGCCGATGCGGCACCGGGGATGATCTGGAAGGTTGCCCCACCACCGTGGGCAACGGCCGCGGTCGAGAGGATCGTGAGACAGAACGAGGTGAACACGCGCATTGATGTTCCTTGGGGTGCGGTCAGGCCTGAAGGCGAAGCGCCAATGCTTCGTCGGGGAGGCGTGACCTCTGGAAAGGTGGTAGGGCCTGGGACTCGGTCATGAGTTGTGGTCGGCGCGACACGCTTCGCCCGTGGCGTGGAACGCATGACCAATCGACGAGATTCTAGGCCGACAATCCGTTCAAACAAGTTTCCATTTGGAAGTTCGTGAGAATGTTCTGTCACAACGCAACGATGCGTGATAGAATCCATGGACCATCGTTGCTCACTCTGTGCGAGGGATTCATGTGAATTGCCTAGATTGCTGCAAGCAGCATGCAATCGAGGCATCCGATAAAGCCTGATAACCAACGCAGTGCCAACCGATACCTCACCATTCGAGGCCGAGTGCCGAGCCGCCATTGACGAAGTCCGAGCCGCCCTGCGTGAGCTCTATTCGAGCGTCGGCGCGAATATCGAGGCGCCCCAGGAGGTCTCGCGGCGATTCGGGGTGAACAAGACTCTGGCTTGGAATGTGTCGAGGATCCTGACGGCCAGTGATCCGCTCACCTCAGTACCGAGCCTGCCCGGTTCAAGTGCGTTCTCGATTCTTCTCGATTCGATCGCAAAGAAGGGCGCGGAGGCCAGCACGCTGAAGCGGGCGCGTGATGCCGTCAAGCTCCTCGACCAGACGGTCTCTCGACATGTCGGTGACCGCGCAACGCTCGAACTCATCATCGATGGTCTCACTCCGGAGCGCGGCGATCACTTGGCGGTCAGTCGCAAGCTCGCCTATCGCGGCAATAGTGGACTGCTCGGGATTCAAGCGAAGGCCCGACTAATGACCGTGTTCATGGCGCCCAACGCGGAGAGGCCCGACCAGATCGACTTCGCCGTCATTCGCGGTTTGATCGGGCTTCGACGGCTGCGCTCGTCGGTGCAATGGCCCATCTTCCAGCTCCGAGCGTGGGGTCACGGACAGGCCGTCTCCTCACAAGGAAACTGGCATTCTCTTGAAGTGGCCGGACCTGGAGGCGCGTCCTCCCCGCTGATGCACAACTTCAGCAACATCGCGGAGAGCGATGTCCAAATCCGGCACCTCGCCTCGGGCACCAATGTGCTGCTCGCCCCGGGCCCGGTGGGGAACACCGCCGCCGTCGATTGCTTCGTCGGAGATTGCGTCAGGTCCGGGGCGTCCAAGTACCGCAGTGAACTCGACTCCACCGGCGAGTTCGGTGCCACCATCTCGACACCGACGGAACGGCTTCTCTTCGACTTCGTGGCCCACGAGTCGCTCGGCTTCGTGCTCGAGCCCGAGGTCCGGGCCTTCCTCGGCATCTTCCACGATCCCAGCGAGGACCCTGTTCCAGAGGACCTGCTGCCCATTACGGTCCCGCAGTCGGTCGAGCCACTGCCCGGGAAACCGCCGGCGCTCGCCACTCCAAGCGTCCCTCAGTACAACGAGATCGCGCACTTTGTCGCCAAGCGCATGGGGTGGTCATTCAATGATTTCAAGGCTTGCCGTCTCGATCTCTCCCACCCCCCCTTTGGTTCGACGATCTTGATGCGCTTCAAGCTGCCCGAAGCGCCGTCGCGCTGATCCACCTCTCGCCAAGATCGGACGCAGCGCGCCACGGTCAGAACCGATCTCAAGGTCGTGGTTTCAGGACACCGTCGAGGACTTCCACCTTCGTGGTCGCGCGCCTGGCCGTCATGCAACTGACGACGCGAAGAAGGTCCCCCGCCGCCAGCCAGCCGTGGTGATCGACGCGGTGACACACCTTCGGACTGGGCCACCGCTGCGATCTGATCCCGCCCAGTCACTCGTCGCGCAAGGACAGGGGGGCGACCACCGAACAGGTGTCCGCCCCCCTTCAGGAGCTCATTCGGCCTGCGAACGCAGGCCCTTCGGTTCAGGCGAGTCGACGGCGCGAGCCCATGAAGCCAAGGCCGAGGAGCGCCAGGGCGCCCGGCGTCGGCACAAGGTTCCATGAGAAGTTGTCGGCATAGAGCGCGGGGAATCCAAAGCCGCCGTATGAGATGGCGATGCCACGGAAGGTGCTGCTCCCCGAAGTCGTGATGTTGATCCATCCGTTGTTGGGATTGTTGACCCACACCGGTGTGCTTACGGTGAGTCCATCGATTGAGTTGCCATTCCCGTCGAGCAGGACGACCGACAAACCGCCGAAGGGCCCGGGCGGGCCGGCAGACGACCAGAGCTGGAAGGACGCTTCAGTCGCATCGTCGGCGAAGGTGAGATAGAGGCCGAATGCGAATCCATCCGCCACATTGCTCGTCACCCAAGGGGAAGTGCCGCTCACATCGACGACACTCAATCCGCCGCTGGCACCATCGGTGAAGCTCGCAAGCCCGAGGTTCGACCATGCGTTGGCGGCGTAGAAGCCCGTGCTGACATTCTCGAAGTCGAGCACCGTGCCATAGGTCGGCGCGCTCGAGCCCTGCGTAATGCTGAACGCCGCCGAAGCGCTGCCGACCACCATCATGGTGGCTGCAACGACTGCGGACACTGACTTGACTGACACGATCATGCTTCTTCTCCTCCAAAGGACTAGGCGAACAGGCGGAGCCCTGAATCAGGAACACCCTGATGCGAGCAATCCACGCGAACCACACTTGGCCGAGCGGCTGTGGTCTAGACCTCAATGTAGCCGAACATCTGATCCATATCAATATCCAATTGGAAATTCTGCGCAGGACTGGCGGTGGCACAGGTATTATAGGACTTAATACGCTGATGAGCCTTGCATGTTGAGCTCGGCGGCAACCTCGTTGTTCGGGCCATGCCGACGCACCGTGGCTCTTGAGAAGCCCCGGCGCTTTCAGGCCGAGCCTGCCTGCCTAGAGCCGCAATTGCCAGAAGCCCACGGCGTGCCAGCGCCCGAACTTGAATCCGACCTCTGGAAAGACCCCGATCCGCTCGAAGCCGAGTCTTTCGTGCAGGCGAATCGACGAGTCGTTCGGAATGGTCACGCCGCCGATCAGCGCATGAAACCCGGCCTCGCGACATGCGGCAATCAGCGCCCCGTAGAGCGCTGTTCCCCGCCCCGCGCCCTGGGCCTCGGGCCAGAGATAGATGCCGACCTCGGCCGTGAATCGATAGGCCGCGCGCGTGCGCCACGGTCCCGCCTTTGCATAGCCGAGCAGCTGCCCGCCGCAGCCTGCGCGGACCGTGTTGAAGTCGGCCGACGGTGAGACCTGCCGCTCCACAGTTGAGTGCACGCGATCGCTCTCATCGGCAATGGCCACCAGATAGGGAAAGTGCGCTCCATCGCGCTGGCGCAGATCGAGAAGCTCATCTGCACTCACCGGCACCTCGCCGAAGTGGATGGCAGTCTCTCGAATGTAGAGATTCGTCAGCGCGGCGATGGCCTCGAAGTCGCCGTCAATCGCGGGGCGCATGACCATGGAGGAACTCCGCAGCGAAGTCAGCGTCGAACTGCTGTGGCCTGCGGTGCCGGCTTCGGCCACGCGAGCATGCCGCCCGCGAGATTGGTGACCCGGAAGCCATGACGCTCGAGGAGCGCGGTGACTCGCGCCGATCGAGCACCGCTGCGGCATGCGACGAGAATCTCTCGCTCCTTCGGCAGGCTTTGCAGGTGCGCCAGCACCCGCGTGTGCACCACGCGCGTCGCCCCCTCGATGTGACCGGAGGCAAACTCCTCGGGCCTGCGAACATCGAGAAGGAACGCCTCGCCGCCACCGGCTCGCTCCGCCGCAGCCGCAATCGGCACCTCGCGCGACAGAGCCAACGCGTGGCCGCTTTGCACCACCTCTGGCCAACGCGCCGCGTCGAACCAGCCTTCGATTCGATCGATCCCGATGCGAACGAGCATGCGGATGGCCTCGTCGAGTCCGGCTCGCTCGACGATCAGAATGACGGGCTCTTCATCGCTCATCATGGAGCCCACATCGACCGCGAAGGACTTGCCGAGCGGATGAAAGAGGGCCCTGCGCAGGTGTCCCGCGCGGAAGGCATCCCACGCTCGGGTGTCAATCACAGCGGTTGTGGCCCCGTCGATCGCCACCAGTTGATCTACGGTGAGTTCCTGCGGCTTCGGCAGGGCGCCGAGCACGCGCGGTCCCCGAATGTTGTCTCGCTTCATGCGAGCGAAGAAGAGCGGCGGCTCGGGCTGGCCATCAAGAATCGAGGCGACGAACGCCTCCTCACTACCGCCCGACTGCATGGCGCCATTGAAGCGCCGCTCGTACCCGAGAGTGCTCTGCGGCACAGCGCCCAGGCTCTTTCCGCACGCGGAGCCCGCGCCATGCGCTGGCCAAACCTGCAACCACTCCGGAAGGTCGTTCAACTTGCGGAGCGATGCAAAGAGACGCTGTGCCGATGGCACCGCCGCACCCTCCCGTCCGACCGCGGATTCGAGCAGGTCCGGTCGCCCCAGATTCCCTACGAAGAGGAAGTCCCCGCTGAGCATGCCCATCGGCTGATCGGCCCCGCCGCCCCGATCTGTCACGAGGTAGCAGAGATGCTCCGGCGTGTGCCCGGGCGTGTGCAGCGCCTTGAACTCGATGCCGCCAATTGAGAAGGTGTCGCCATCGCGAAGGAGTCGATGCTTCACGGGGCCACCCGCCTTGCGCGGCTCGGTGATCCAAGTGGGAGTCCACTCGGTACCCCCTTCCGCGGACAGGTAGATCGTGGCGTCACAGCGCTCGGCGAATTCCCGGGCCCCACTCAGGAAGTCGGCATGCACATGGGTCTCGGCAACGGCCACGATCCTGAGCCCTTCGCGAGCGGCGATCGCCTGATATCGATCGATGTCGCGCTCCGGATCGATCACGATCGCTTCGCCACTGCGTTGACAACCGATCAGCCAGGCGGCCTGGGCGAGCGCATCGTCGTAAACCTGTCGGAGGAGCATGGGGACCTTGCTTCAGTAAAGAGGGTTCGGGTGAGACCGGGCCGCGCCCCGGGGGTGACCTCTCCGAGGTCGGCCGTCGGGCCGATAGGCGAACCTCGGGGCGGCTTCCTACGAGTCTCGATCGACCGCGTTCGACCGGGAATCCGGTGAACGCGTCGGTCGGCGAGCTTCCGCGCCGAAGCCATGCGGGGAAGTTCGAGGGGCGTGTAGAATGGCCCGGAATCAGCTTATTCCAAGCCGGATCCGTCCGCACCCGAGAGCGCCCGTGACCCCTGCCCATCCCGACCGCGGCGAACCTGCCGCGCATGCCTCGTCGACCTCGTCCGCCATCAACGCCTTCTCGCCGGAGTACATCGAAAGTCTCTACGAGCAGTGGAAGGGCGCCCCCTCCTCCGTTGAGGAGCACTGGCGCATCTTCTTCCAGGGCTTCGACCTCGGTGTGCTCCGACCGCCGGCCGCCACCGACGGCGCTCCCACCAAGCCCTCCGGGGAGGCCTCTGCACACTCGCTCATGCACGCGCGCGGCGGGCAGAGCAAGGTCGATTCGCTCATCTACAACTACCGCGACCTCGGGCACCTCGCTGCGGACCTCGATCCACTCGGCACGCAGCGCCCCTTCCCCGAGCAGCTCACGCTCGATCGCTTCGACCTGAACGACGCCGACCTTCAGCGTGGCTTCGACCCGGGCAGCCTGCCGCTTGAGAACCCGGCGCCCCTGTCGGAGATTCTCAACCTTCTCGAAGAGACCTTCTGCCGTCGCATCGGCGTGGAGTTCATGCACCTTGCCGATCGAGACAAGCGACGCTGGCTCGGCAAGCGCATGGAAGCGGTGCGCAACCGACCGGTCTGGAGCACCGAGCAGAAGCAGCACATGCTGCGGCGCCTGATTGCCGCCGATGCCTTCGAAAGCTTCCTCGACAAGCGCTACATCGGCATGAAGCGCTTCGGAGTCGAGGGCGGCGAGAGCCTGCTGGTCGTGCTCGACCAGATCATCGAGCACGGTCCGACACTCGGAATCCGGGAGTTCGCGCTTGGCATGGCTCATCGCGGGCGCCTCAATGTGCTCGCGAATGTGCTCCACAAGCGCTTCGACCAGATCTTCACCGAATTCGAGGAGACCTGGACGGAGGACTTCCTCGACGGCGGCGGCGATGTGAAGTACCACGCGGGCTACTCAAGCGAGCATGTCACGCTGACCGGCGAGCCGGTGCACCTGACGCTCGCGCCCAATCCGAGCCATCTCGCGTTCGTGACGAGCGTGGTGCTCGGGCGCTGTCGCGCCAAACAGCGTCTGAAGGGTGACACCGAGAGCCGTGCGCAGGTGGTCCCCATCATCATGCATGGCGATGCGGCGTTCGCCGGCCAGGGCATTATCGCCGAGTGCTTCAACATGTCGCGCCTGGCGGGCTACACCATCGGCGGCACGATTCATGTCGTCATCAACAATCAGCTCGGCTTCACCACCGATCAGCGCGACAGCTTTGGCGGCATCTACTGCACCGAGATCGCGAAGATGGCCGATGCGCCGATCTTCCATGTCAACGGCGACGATCCCGAGGCGTGCGCGTGGGTGGCGCGGCTGGCGGTCGAGTATCGCCAGACCTTCAAGAGCGATGTCATCATCGACATGTGGTGCTATCGGCGCAATGGCCACAACGAGGCCGATGAGCCGTCGTTCACGCAGCCGCTGATGTATCAGCGCATTCGCAAGCAGGTCCCCGTGGTGAAGAAGTACCGGGCCCAACTCGAGCAGGAGGGCGTGATCAACGCCGCCGACTTCGAGGAAATGTACAAGGACTTCCTCAAGGAGATGGACGAGGCGCAGACGCGCTCGAAGTCGAGCCCCGTCGATCCTTCCGTGGTTCCCTTCCGGGCGCAGTGGTCCGGCATGGTCGGCCACTACCACGATGAGCCCGTCGAGACCGGCGTGCCGATGGAGACTCTCGAGCGCATCGCCTCCACGATCGGCTCGACACCTGATCACATCGATGTGCATAAGACCGTCGCCAAGATCCTGCGGCAGCGATCACAGCTCGGCGGGGAGAGCGGTGTCGATTGGGCGCTCGGCGAGGCGCTTGCCTTCGGATCGATGCTGCTCGAGGGACATGCGATCCGCCTCACCGGGCAGGATGTCGAGCGAGGCACCTTCAGCCATCGCCACGCGGTGAATCACTGTCAGAAGAGCGGCGAGCAGTACCTTCCGCTCAACAACCTCGCACCGAATCAGGCGAAGCTCTGTGTCCACAACAGCCCGCTCACCGAGCTTGCGTGCATGGGCTTCGAATATGGCTACTCGCTCGTTGATCCGAACATGCTCATCGTCTGGGAGGCGCAGTTCGGCGACTTCGCCAACGGGGCACAGGTCATCATCGACCAGTTCGTCGGCAGTGCCGAGTTCAAGTGGCATCGCGCGAGCGGACTCACGCTACTGCTGCCGCACGGCTACGAGGGCCTTGGGCCAGAGCACAGTTCCGCTCGTCTCGAGCGCTTCCTCCAGCTCTATGCCGCAGGCAACATGCAGGTGGTCTTCCCCACCACCGCCGCGCAGATCTTCCACCTGCTCCGCCGGCAGATGAAGCGCAACTTCCGCAAGCCGCTCATCGTCTTCACGCCGAAGAGCCAGCTCCGCAGTGCGATGTCGGCGAGCCCCCTCGACGCATTCGTGAAGGGCTCCTTCCAGCGCGTCATCGGCGACGGCACGGTGGATCCCGCGAAGGCGCGGCGCCTCATTTTCGCCTGCGGCAAGATGGCCAACGAACTGATCGAGCGCCGCAACCGCCTGAAGGTGGACATTGCCATTGCACGCGTTGAGCAGATCGCGCCATTCCCCGAGGATCTCGTCGCGGCGGAGATCGCTCGATACCCGGGCGCGGAGGTCGTCTGGGTGCAGGAGGAGCCGCGCAACCAGGGTGCCTATCCCTTCGTGCGAAGCATGTTCCTCGATCGCTTGGGGCGCGATCTTCCCTTCATCGGTCGCGGCAACGCCCCTTCACCCGCTGTCGGCAGCGCGAAGATGCACATGCAGCAGCAGGAGCGCATCTGGGCCGAAGCAGTGCCCGCGCCGGGTGCTCCGCCAGCCACGACTGGCACCACCTCCGCCGCCAATACAGCGGACTCGAAGGAGCACGCCGCACCGCGCGGCGCCGGCAAGGACGGCGGAAAGAAGCCCGGTCGAGAAGCGACGGCGGGAAAGACCTGATGCCGCGCACGCGCTCACTCAGCGCGGTAGGTTCAGCGCTACGCCCTGACAGAGACGAGGAGACACCATGATCGATGTCGTCATTCCAAGCCCTGGTGAGTCGATCACCGAAGTCACACTGGGCCAGTGGCAGCGGCAGGCTGGAGATTGGGTCGAGAAGGACGACCTCCTCTGCGAGATCGAATCGGACAAGGCGACGCTCGAGTTGCTTGCGCCGGCCTCAGGCGTCTTCAAGCCCGCCGTTGAAGGCGGATCGGAGCAGAGGGTCGGCGCCGTTGTCGCCAAGGTCGATGAGAAGGCCGCACGCCCCGCCGGTCGTGAAGCTGCGGCCGCGGCACCCGCGTCGAGCGCGGCGGTCGCGGCCTCAAACGGCGGCACCTCCGCAGCCACGGCTGCGGCGGCCGCGTCGGGCGATCGAAAGGTGACTCCGGTTGCGCGAAAGCTCGCTGCCGATCGCGGCGTGGACCTCGCGCGCGTCGAAGGCACCGGACCTGGCGGCCGCGTCATGCGCGAGGATGTCGAGCGGAACCTCGGTTCGACACCCGCGGTGCCAACCTCCGCCCCCGCGAAGTCAACGGCTGTGGCGGTTCCGAGTCGTGCGCCGACGCCGGCGTCGCCCGCGCCAGTGCCGGGCTCGAGAACCGCACGACGCGAGCGCATTCCGAAGATCCGGCAGCGCATTGCAGAACGGCTCGTGGAGGCCAAGCTCCGCGCGGCCATGCTCACCACCTTCAACGAGTGCGACATGACCGAGGTCATGCGGCTCCGGAACGATCACAAGGATGCCTTCGAAAAGCGCCATGGGGTGAGCCTTGGGTTCATGAGCTTCTTCATCCGCGCGGCCGTCAGCGCGCTGCGGAAGTACCCGAAGGTCAACTGCTACATGTTCGAGGAGGAGTTCGAGTTCCACGACTATTGCGACATCGCGGTTGCCGTGGGGACCGATCGCGGCCTCGTGGTCCCGGTGATCCGCAACGCCGAGAGCCTCTCCTTCGCCGATATCGAGCGCACCATTCGCGAACTTGCGACCAAGGCGCGCGACGGCAAGCTCACGGTCGACGAGATGACCGGCGGGACTTTCACCGTCTCCAACGGCGGCATCTACGGCAACCTGATGAGCACGCCCATTCTGAACACGCCGCAGACGGGCATCCTGGGCATGCACGCCATCAAAAAGCGGGCCGTCGAAGACCCCGCGCATCCGGGGCAGGTGGCGATTCGTCCCATGATGTATCTGGCCATGTCCTATGACCATCGCGTGATCGACGGTGCCGAGGCGGTGGGCTTCCTGATTCACATCAAGGAGTGCATCGAGAAGCCCGAGCGACTGCTCTTTGACCTCTGAGCGGCGCAGTCGCCACAGGTGATCCAGAGCGAACCGCTCTCGACAGGATTTGGTCTTGCGCCCATCGTGCGGCGGCCCCGAAGCCGATTCTTTCCATATGGGAAGGTCTCCGTCGCTGGCTCCACGCGCGACATCAGGCGGTTCATGGTCGGATCGGCTTCATCTCCGCGTGGCGGCGCTCGGTGCCCTGTGGTGCGTGCTGGGACTCGCTCTGGGCTTGACGCTGACCGTTCGACTGGGTGCCCTTCGCAACGATGCCGAGGCCCTCGCGGCCAGCCGTCTTCCGTCGGTCATGGCCGTCCAGAAGCTGGATGAGCAGATTGCACGAACGAGCTGGCTGGCCAATCGACTGGTGGCCGAGCACGCGACCGATATGGCGAGCCGGTTCGACACGGCGCGCAAGCTCTCGGATGCGACGGTCGCGCTGGAGACGGCTCTTCGTGGCTTCGATCCGGAGTTCCTTTCAGTCGGCCACCGGGCGATCGGCCACGCGGCCAGCCGGAGTGCGGAGGTGGTGCTCGTGGAAAGCCGATCACTCCTGGGGACCTCTCATGAAGACCTGATCGAGGACCTCGCGATTCTTCAGGTCATTTCGCGCGAGAGCGAGGAAGCCGACCAGATCCTTGAGCAGCTGAGTGAGCGCAATCTGACGCCCGCCATTTCGAAACTGGCGCGACAGCTCCAGACGCAAGCCAACCGCGCCGTACTGGAGACGCTCTTCGCGGGCACAGCCGCCATCACCCTTGGTGCGGTGCTCACCGTGATGGTGGCCATTCGGGTTCGTCGTCGGGAGTTCGAACAGCGCATGGACCGCCTCCGACAGGACTTCCAATCGCGCATTGCGGACGCGTTCAACATGGCCACCGACGAGGAGAGCGCGTTTCACTTGATGGAACAGGTGGTGAGCTCGGTCCTTCCCGACACGCCGACCGAGATGCTGCTGGCCGACTCGAGCCGCGCCCACTTCAACCGGGTGGCATCGACCGAGGGAACCTCAAGCGAGGAGCCCATGTGCTCCGTTCGCGCACCATCGCTTTGCCCGGCCGTGCGCCGCGGCGTTCCGTTGAGCTTCGAAGACAGCGACGCCTTCGATGCCTGCCCCCACCTGCGCGGTCGCCCCGGTGGGTCCTGCTCCGCCACCTGCGTGCCGCTGAGCGTCATGGGACAGCATGTTGGCGTCATCCATGCCGTGACTCCCCCTCATCACACCCTCGATACCCTGTCGCGCGAGCGCCTGACGGTGCTCGCCTCGAAGTCGGGCGAGCGCATCGGCATCCTCCGGGCCTTTGCCCAGTCGGAGCAGCAGGCGGCCCGCGACCCGCTCACCGGGCTCCTGAATCGCCGCAGTGCCGAGGCCGAGGTGCAGCGCCTTCAGCGAAGCGGCACTCCATTCTGCGTGGCCTTTGCGGACATCGACTGCTTCAAGCAGTTGAACGACACGCATGGACACGAAACCGGCGACAAGGCCCTTCGCCTCTTCAGCCGCGTGGTTCGGGAGTCGCTGCGACCCAGTGATGTGGTGGCCCGCTGGGGTGGCGAGGAGTTCGTCATTCTTCTACCGAATCTCGATCTCGCCGCCGCTCGTGTCGCCCTTGATCGCGTGCGCTGTGCCACCGAGGAGTCAACCGGCGCCGGCAGCGTGCCGCACTTCACAGTCAGCGTCGGCGTGACCCGCTGCGAGCCGGACGATGACTTCTTCGAGCGTTTGGACGAGGCCGACGCGGCGCTGCTGGCGGCCAAGGGCGCCGGACGCAATCGAGTGACGATCTCCGAGTCGGCGCTCACCATGAAGCATCGCGAGCCGCGCCCGAGCGACGCGCCGGCGCTGACATCGCCTCGTGCCATTCGGAGCGATCTCAATCGCGGCGTTCATGACGCGGCAGAGTCCCCCGCCACCAAGGCCGCCTGAGCCACCGTCTTCGAGATCCGATTCACCCGGGCCACCGCGTTCGAGCAAGGACGATCGGGTGGTGATGTGCTGCGCGGACTTCACACCGCGCCGATCGCTGTATCCTGTGGCCTCACCCTTGGGAGGTCCACACATGAAGCGTCACTCACGAATCTCGTTGGCCATCGTCGCGGCGACCGTGTCCGGAACACTCGCGCTGGCCTTGGGTGCCACGGCGTTCCAGGGCGGCGGGGCCACGCCACCGAACGATGTCATTCCCCCACTGCCGACGGTACCCACACCGGGCGAGGGTGCCCCTCCTGTCGAACTTCCAGCCATTCCAGGCATGGATCCCGCCATGATGAAGGACATGGTGCCCGGGCCGCAGCATGCGTGGCTTGCCGAGCGCGTGGGCAAGTGGACCTTCACCGGCACCATGGTGATGGGCCCCGGAGTGACCATCGATGTTCGCGGTTCAACCACCTACTCGATGATCCTCGGAGGTCGCTTCCTGCAGGAGTCGATGGAGATGAAGATGGGCGAGATGCCCTACCGAGGGATCGGGACCACGGGCTACAGCAACGGCCTCGAAGAGTTCCAGATGACTTGGATGGGCGAGGGCAGCACCACCATGACGGTGGGAAGCGGCAAGCGAAGCGATGACGGCCGCACGCTCAACGCCACCTACCAGATGTTCGACCCGGCCCATGGCGCGATGATGACCACCCGCTCGGTCGAGACCACGATCGACAATGACAACTTCAAGTTTGCCATGTACGGTCCGGGGCCTGACGGCAAGGAGACCCTGATGTTCGAGTTCATGTACACGCGCGAGGCCCCGACCCGGGTCTGGTGACTTCGCATTCATCGCGCTCAGTGGACGGCGTGAAGCGGTGCGTCGGGGTCATGCCGGCCCCGACTTGGTGATTTCGCACTCGTCGCGCTGCGGCGCCGGATCTCGGCGCTCGTGTCTCATAGAAGCGCCATCGCCACCAGGCTCAGGAGCGCAGCGCCGACCAGGTTCAGAATGAATCCGGTCTTGGCCATCACGATTGCTGGGACTCGTCCGCTCGCAAAGACGAGCGCATTGGGCGGCGTTCCCACGGGCAGCATGAATGCCCAGCTCGCTGCGAAGGCCGCCGGAACCACGAGGCGCTCCGCTGGAATGCCCAGCGCCGGTGCGAGTGCAAGCAGCACCGGAATGCCCGTGGCGGCGATCGCGGTGTTCGACGCGAGCTCCGTCATGAAGAGGATGGCCACGATGACCGCTGCAATGACAAGCAGCTCCGGTGCCCCTTCGAGACCGTGAAACGCCCGGCTGAGCCAGAGCGCCACCCCATGCTTCTCCATGGCCGAGGCGATCGAGAGACCACCTCCAAAGAGAATGAAGACCCCCCACGGCAGCCCCGCCGCATCGCGCCAGTTGAGCGCCGTGCGGGCAGGATCCTTGCCGAGCGGCACGAGAAGCAGGAGCACGCCTGCGAGGACGGCCACGCCCGCGTCTCGCAGTGAGGCAATACGAGCCGGCAACCACGGCATCGAGACCCACAACGCGACCGTGATCGCGAAGACCACCAGTGTGAACCACGCCTCCCGTGAGAAGGGTTGCCGACCCGACTCCCGAGATGCTGCGTCGCTGGATGGCAACCATCCCTTCGACAACTGGAGCGAGCGCACCGGGACGAGCACGAAGGCGAGAAGAAACCACGCCAGCGGGAGAAAGAGCGCGACCGCCGGTGCCGAGAAACGAAGCCAGCCAAGGAAGGTCAGGCGCTCCTCATCAGGCCGCCCCGCGTTGTAGAGCTGCGCGGCGATGGCGTTGGGCGGACTCCCGATCAGCGTGAGTGAACCGCCGATGCTCGCGCCATAGGCCGTTGCGAGCAGCACCGCCGAACCGAAGAGCATCACCCGACGCGCACGATCCGGCTGATCTGGAGCGCCCTGCTCTGCATGCACGACCGCGGCGATCGCCAACGGAAGCATCATCGCCACCGTCGCGGTGTTGCTCACGAACGCGCTGATGCACGCGGCGGTGACCATGAAGACGCCCACGATGAGCACGGGACGCGGCCCGGCAAGTCGCAGCATCGCGGTCGCCATGCGTTGACTCAGGCCGTGACGCTCGAGCGCCGTCGCCAGCAGGCAGCCCCCGGCAAAGAGGAAGATGATCTCACTGGCAAAGGGCGCCGCGGCCTCTCCCACGCCGCGAGTCACCCCAGCGAGTGGCAGGACCAGCAGCGGCAAGAGCGCCGTTGTGGAGAGTTCAACCGCCTGCGTCAGCCACCAGGTCGCCATCCACACGATGAGTGAGAGGACCACCGCGCCTTCGCGCGAGAGCTCCGAGAGTTCGGCCGCTGACGCAGGCACCGCCGACACCGCAGACTCAGCCACGATGGCCTGATCGCCGCGAATGGCGATCCATGTGAACAGCGCGAGGGTCGGGCCGAGAAGGAGACCGGCCCATCGAACCGCTCGGGGCGGAAGAACCTCTTCGCCGTGCGTCTGTGATGATTGTCCGGCGGAGTGACTGCCCAGCAGCGATCCGGCGCCCATGGCTCTCACTGGGCGTTCGCCGCCGCCGTTCTCCGGATGGCCGACGCGCGCTTCGCATCCTGATCGGGCGCGACACCCAGGTATTGCAGCGTCTCGTCGATCACATCCCGGGCGAGCGGCGCCGCCGTCTCACCGCCGAAGTGGCCCTTGCGCTTGTCGGGATCGTCGATCACTGCCACCACGGCGATGCGCGGTCGCTCAAGCGGTGCCCCGCCGACGAAGTTCGAGACATAGCGATCGTCGTAGTACCCGCGCCGATCGGGCCTCGGAAGCTGGGCGGTTCCCGTCTTGCCGAAGATCCGGTAGAGCGAGCTCTGAGCTCGTCGGCCGGTGCCATCCGCCATCACCTCGGCCATGACCTCGCGCGTGAGCTGGGCGATGGCCTCGGGAAGAACGCGCACGCCCTCAACCGGCGTGCTGGAGAGCGTGAGCGCCGCAGCGTCGTCGCTGGGAAGTTCCAATCGCAACGGGGGGAGCGTGCCGTCGCGGCAGAATGCGAGGAACGCGCGCGCCATCTGCACCGGTGTCACCGAGATTTCGTGCCCCATGCACACCGAGGTCTGCGTGTAGGCCTTCCACTGCTTCGGCGGCGTGATGATGCCCGCCGTCTCGCCCGCCAGACCGACTTGCGTCCTCTGGCCGAAACCGAAGGCGCGCACGCAGGCCTGCATGTCGGCGAACTTCATGCGCTCGGCGGCGATGGCCATGCCCGCGTTCAGACTCTTGACGAGCACGAAGCGCCAGGTGTTCGGCCCGTAGTACTTCACATCGCGAATGAGGCGACCGAAGCTCGTCTGATACGGGCCGCCCGCGGGAAGATTGACGATGCTCTCGGGCTTGAAGATGCCGAGCTTCGTCGCCCACGCCCAGACGAACGGTTTGAAGGTTGAACCGGGCTCGTACGGATCACTCAGGCAGCGATTCCTGCCGAGCGCCGGATGGAGGTCCCGCGCGTCGGGTGGCGCCACCTCGCGGAAGCCTGGACGCTGACGCATCACATCGGCCATGGCGAGAATGTCACCGGACTCGACATCAACCACCACGATGCGCCCGCCTGCCGCGTTGAAGCGATTGACCGACGCCTCGAGATGACGCTCCGCGATCTCCTGGATCACGGAGTCGATGGTGAGGCGCACCGTGTCCCCCGCCTCGCCCGGGCGATAGCCGTCGCGCTCGATCCACAACGGGCGGCGCCGCGCGTCGCGCAGGTAGGTCATCGCACCATCCTGCGGTGCCATGCGGCGATTGCGCGTCAACTCGATTCCGCTCTGCCCGCTCTGGTCGAAGCCCACGACACCGACCACCCGCGCCGCAAGCGCGCCTGCGGGATACTCGCGCGTCAATCGAGGTTCAATGCCGACACCCTGCATTCGAAGCGATTGGATGGAGTCGAGTTGCCAGTCGGAGAGATGCTCGACGACCACCATGTAGCGCCGATCGGCGTTGGTTCGGAAGCGCTCGAGGAGCTTGTCGGGATCGATGCCGACCGCATGGCCGATGGCCAGTGATGCATCACGAAAGGGATCGGCTTCGATCGGAGAGTCGGGATCGGCGAGTCGCCCGCGTCGCACGCGCTCCCACCCTCGCTCCCAGATCATTGCCGGGTCAGCGAAGAGCCGATGCCCCACCACGCTGACCGCCAAGACGCGACCGCGCCGATCGAGGATCTCACCTCGCAGCGCGATCTCGCGCACATGGCTCTCACGATGCCCCGCGGCTTGGAGAAGATCGGGGTGCGGCGCCACCTTGAGCTGCGCCACGCGCACGACATTGGCCACGAGAATCAGGCCCACCACGATCAGCAGCGTCCAAGCGAGCGCCGGCCTGAATGGGCGGGGTGCATCGCTCATCCGCCGATCCTCGTCCCTGGGTCGACCTCATCGCCATGACCGTGCGGACGATCGACGGCCAAGCGCGGCGCCGATGGCGGTGCCGGCTGGTCGAGCCGATGGGGCATGGGCTGCCACTCGACCGCGAGGGTTCCGAGCGCGTGCCGCATCTCGTTCGGTCGAATGCGCCGCGCCACCTCGGCGCGCAGACGCCAGATGCCTCGCTCCTGCTCGATGATGCGAGCGTGCGTGCGCGAGATCTCAAGCATCGTCTCATAGCGCTTCTGACGCTCAACAAGGAGCGCCAGGGCCATGATGGCCAGGACCAGAACGATGGCGAGAAGCTTGCCGAACATGTGAAAGCCGGTACAGCCGCGCCGATCGCGCGTCAGCCTTGATCGGGGAGTCGAAGGACGACCCCCGGTGTCAGCGCGTTCGGGTTGGGAACGACATCTCGGTTGAGTTGCGCGAGCTCAGGCCACCGCGCCCGCGAGCCCAGGCGCCTCTCGGCGATCTGTGAAAGCGTTTCGCCTCGCTGAACCGTGTGGCTGGCGCGCGAGATGCCGGCCGTCTCCGTCGCAGGCTGCCGCGCGATGGTCTGCTCGCGCACCGGCGGCGTTGGAGTCACCGGGCTGCTGCTCCGACCCGGGCGGAGCACCTCGATCGGCGGAAGTCGCAGGGTCACGCCCTTGCGCATGCGCGCCGGATTCGGCACGACACTCTTGTTGAACTCGGCGAGCGCCTGCCAGAGCGATCCATCGCCATACTGCTGGGCGGCGATGGAAAAGAGCGTCTCGCCCTCTTTCACCGGGTACAGACGGATGTTCGCCTCCGCGCCGCTGCCCGAGGGCGTGTCCCCGCGAGGCATGTCGCGCTCAACCGGCGGCTGCGGCACCTCGACTCGGCGCGTCAGCACGACCTCATCATCGCCGCGCTGAAGGCCGGGGATTCCCGCCTCGTTCAATCGACGCTCCTGCTCCGCTGCGCTGCGTCGTGCAAGCTCGGCATGATCGACGCGGACCATGTCCGCGGCCGTCGGCAAGGGTTCGATCGAGATCGGACCACCGCCTGTCCGCGCGGCGCCGCGCTGCGCGAGCAAGTGCGCCGCCTCCTGGCGCTGCCCCGACGAGAAGTGGTCGGAGACAAGGATTCCGACGAAGAGGATTAGGCCGAAGCCGACGATGAGTGCGAGCTTGCTTTCGCGGGTCATGGCGCGTCCCTGCGGTGGCTGATGAGCCGGTCGATTCCGATCGCGCGACCGTCGGCCGTGACGGTCGCTTGGTCACTCTAGCATCGGCCAACGAGCCTGAGAACCCGCAGCTTCGCCGAGCGAGATCGCGGATTCTTTCGCGCTTCCTCTGGAGCGGGTTCAACGGGCTTCCGAGTGAGCTCCTCGGCCCGATCCGAACGAGCCAGGGCCCGGAAGGCGTGCTTGACGCGACGATCCTCGAGACTGTGGAAGGAGATGATCGCCGCGCGCCCGCCAGGGGCGAGCCACCCGTCGCGCCCGATCGACTCCAGCAAGCGATCGAGGGCCCCCAACTCGTCATTCACGGCGATGCGGAGGGCCATGAAAGTGCGGGTGGCGGGATGATTCCGCGAGGACTTCGCCCTTGACCCGTACGCTTCCCGAACAAGTTCGGCGAGGCCCTCCGTTGTCGTGATCGAGCGGCGTGCCCGCGCCTCAGCTACGCGAGCCGCGATCCGCCTCGCCATCGGCTCTTCACCGAGGTCAGCAATCAGCGTCGCGAGTCGTCGCTCGGGCAGCGCGTTGACGAGGTCCGCGGCCGTTCCTGTGAGCGTGGGATCGAGGCGCATGTCGAGCGGGCCCGGATGCATGAACGAGAGGCCCCGACCGGGGTCATCAAGTTGCGTGCTCGCCACGCCGAGATCGGCGAGCAGCAGGTTCACCTGCACGCCGAGCCGGCGGACGACGCTCTCGGCGAGCGCAAAGTTCGCTTGAATGGCTTCAACCTGAGGGGCATCCTGCACTTCACGGAGACGCGACGCGGCGGCGGCGAGATTGGCAGGATCGACATCGAGCAGGATCACCCGGCCGCTCGGCCCCAGTCGGCTGGCGATGGCGGCGGCGTGCCCCCCCGCGCCTGCGGTGCAGTCGAGGTAGGTCTCCCCCGGCTGCGGATCGAGGCTGCGGAGAACCTCGTCCAAGAGCACAGGAACATGGCCGCGCCCGGGAAAAGTGCTCACGGTCGGCTTGTCACGGGTCCGGGTGCTGCACCGGGCTCAGTCGCGGCGCGGCCTTCGACCGCGCCGGTCGGCTCAGGTGATGCGGTGGCGCTCGGCGCCGCGCGCTCCTCGCGTACCGTGGCGAGGGTCCAGGCGCCGCGACGCGCCGTCTTGATCGCCACGGCGGCGATGAAGGCGAAGAAGACGAAGGTGATCGCGTAGATCGCAAGCACCCTGACACCCGTCAGCAGCCGCATCGCCGCGAGCGCCACGCCCATGATCGCGAAGAATCCGGTGATCGCGTACAGCGCAAGGACCGCCTTGCGGACCGAGCCGAGCGAGCGCTTGAGCTGATGGTGAATGTGATTGGCGTCGGCGGCGGACATCGGCACCCCGGCGAGCCGTCGGCGGATGATCGCCAGCGTCGTATCCATCACCGGCAGTGCGAAGATGATGAGACCGGCCATGACAAGGCTCGCCTGGCCCTGCTCGCCGAACATGAGAATGATCGTGATGCAGAGGTACCCGAGCGTCAGGCTCCCGGCATCACCCAGGAAGATCACGGCCGGATTGAAGTTGTAAGGCAGGAAGCCGAGAACGGCGCCGAGCAGCGCCAGGGAGAGCGCCACGCGCGCCGCAACCAGCGTCGTGTCGGGGTCATCCACGCCAAGCACCGTGCCCATCAACAGACTGATCAGCAGGAAGCCGACCGCCATGATCGCCACACTGCCGCTCAAGAGGCCGTCGAGCCCATCAATCAGATTGGCTGAGTTGCACGCCCCGAGCACCAGAAAGGCGATGATGGCCACGCCCGCCCAGTAGTAGAAGTGACCGCTCACCAGGTCGAAGCCTGCATCGGTCATCGGAATCGTCAGGTGAACGAGGACATGCTCGGGCTCGCCCAGGAATGAACCGAAGATCCCGCGCGCCACCTGCATGCCGAGGTCTTCCGCCGCAAGCGCCGCAGCGGCGACCAGTTGCCCCGCGATCTTGAGCCGAGGGTCGAGCTTCCAGATGTCATCAATGAGACCCGTGACCGTAATCGCCACCATGCCCAGCACGATGGTGATCGGAATGGGCCGCAGCAGCGCCGCCTCGCCCCGCACCAGGGTGTAGCTCGCGGCAATGCCCGCAAGCACGCCGAAGAAGACCGCCAGCCCCCCGAGATACGCGATCGGATAGGTGTGCTCCTTCCGCACACGATCGGGGTGATCAATGATCTCGGCATTCACCGCCACGCGTCGGATGATCGGCGTCAGCAGTAGCGACACCACGAACGCCACAAGGAAGACCGGGACGAAGGTGTTGAGGAGCTCAATGCCGCCGACCACGATGTTGTTGGTCGTCGGCGCGATCCCATCGAGATCGCGGAGCGGCATGATCGGCTGCACCGGGAAGCTGGGTGAGGTCATCGCACTCCACCTCCCGCCGCGGCACCGGCCGGTTGCCGCATGCCCGCGGCAAGATCGAGGATCGTCTTCACAAGGGGAATCTCCGGAACAAACCCGATGGCCTCTCGAAGGCGCGTCAGGTCGGGCTGGCGCACCTGCAGGTCATCAAAGTCGACCGTGAAGGCGTCGCGATAGGAGATGAAGCGGATCTCGGAACGGCTGTGCAGAGTTTGAATCACCAGACGAGCGAGTGCCTCGATCGTGATCGGTTCATCGCGGCCCACATTGAAGACGCGCCCGGTACTCGTCGGTCGGTCCATGAGGGCGAGCAGGGCCCGCACCACATCTCGCACATCACAGAAGCAGCGACTCTGTCGCCCGTCCCCATGCACTTCGAGTGGAGCGCCGCGAAGCGCCCGCTCCACGAAGCGAGGCAGCACCATGCCATAGTCGCCCACCTGCCGGGGCCCGACCGTGTTGAAGAGTCGCGCGATCACCACCGGCAGGCCGAGCTCGCGATGAGCCGCGAGAGCGAGGTACTCATCGATCGCCTTCGAGCAGGCGTAGCTCCAGCGCGTGACCGAGGTTGGACCATAGACCACATCGTCGTCCTCGCGGAAGGGCGTCCGCACACCCTTGCCGTACACCTCGCTGGTGCTGGCCAGCAGCGTGGGTACTCCTCGCTCCGTCACCACGCGCAGCAACGCCGAGGTCTCGAGCACATTGTTCTCGATGGTGTGAATAGGTCGTTCGACCACCAGCTTCACGCCGACCGCTGCCGCCAAGTGGACGACCATCGTGAGGTCGTGCGGTGCCTCGCCGATGCGCTCGCTGACCTTGCCCTCGATGACCCTGAGCCTCTCCTTCCCGAGGCGCCGGGCCTCTTCGAGGTTGGCTGCACGACCCGTCGAGAAGTCATCGATCACCGTGACGCGGTCACCGCGCTCGAGCAATCGCTCCACAAGGTGGCTGCCGACGAAGCCGGCGCCACCGGTCACCAGCGCGTGGCGCTCGGCGGTGTCGGGGTGCATGACGACCTTTCGCGGTCAGCTCCGCGCCTTGGAGTACTTCGCGATGATCTCCGCGTTCCGCTTGAAGTAGCCGCCCGCAGTCGAACGGGGACGATGGAGAAGGACGCCGAGGAAGATGCTTCGAACATCCATGAGCTGATGCACGAGGCGAGCCACCAAGCCGCGCTGGTCATTCCAGGCGTGAACGACGAGAATGGTCGCATCGCATCGATTCGCGATGGTCATGACCTCGCCCGCCACGACGGCCGGTGGCGTGTCGAGGAGCACAATATCGTAGGTCTTCCTCGCCTCGTCGAGAACGGCTTCGAATCGCGCGTTGTTGAGGCGCTCGGGAATGCGGCTCTCGGGGGTTCCCGCGCAGAGCACATCGAGATCTCCGGCCTTCTGCACGGCTGAGGCGAGCGCTCCACCGCTGGCCATGAGATCGCCGAGGCCAAGGACGCCCTCGCGGGCTCCCAGCGCCTCGGCAACACCGGGCTGCCTCATGTTGGCATCGATGACCAGCACCTTGCCGACCATGGATCGCGCCACGGCGGCGAGATTGCAAACAATGCTCGTATTCCCGCCGCCGGGCATCGCTGTGGTGATCATGATCGCCTTGTGGCCAAGTTCGTGACCCTTGGCAATCTGCACCGCCGCCTGGCGATAGGCCTCGGCCACCACGCAGTTCGGATGGTCACGCACCACGGCATGCGCACTCCGCGGACCCGACGGATCATCCGCGAGATCGGGAATCACGCCAAGGAGTCGACCACCGGGAAGACCGGCAAGGTCGCTGGTGTAGCGGACGCGCTGGTCCATGAACTCGCGCACGAAGAGGAGGACGAGCACCAAGCCGAGCACCAGGATCGCGGTGACGGGAACCATGATGGCAAGCCGCGGGAAGTCGAGCTCACGAGGAATGCTCGCACGCTGGACGATCTCGACGCGCGCCGCGTCCTCGCGGGCACGCACGGTGGCAATCTCGCCACGCTTTCGAGTCATGCTCTCGCGCTCATCTTCAAGGCGCTTCAGGCGATCACGCATGTTCCCGAGTTCGCTCAGGTGCGCGGTGACGGTCTCGAGCTCCTTGCTCATGCGCGCGTAGTCGGCGCTCTGTCGCTCCATGACATCCTCGACTGCGGAGGTGTCGTCCCGGGCGCGCTTCAGCGAGGCGCGCAGATTGCGACGAATGATCTCATCTCGCTGCGTGGCAAGGTTCTGTTCCGCCGACTCCACCAGCGACTGCACGCGTTGCACGGTCATGTGATCGGGGCCGAAGTTCGACTGGAGCGAGGCCAACTGCGTGCGGAGGTCGTGCAGATCGCGCCGCGCGTTGAGCAGCACGGGATCTTCCTCCGCCTCGCGGATGTCATCCGAATTGAACTCCTGGCTGCCGTCGAGCCGCTGCTCCAACTGGATCCGCCGGGCGCGGATGACATCGTAATCCTTGCGCGTGGAGGTGATCTGGCGCCCCAGTTCCTCAAGCTCCCGAGCCCGACGCTCGTCGTGCTCGACGCCGCCCTGGGTCAGACCGTGCTGCCCGATGAACTCCGCCATCTGGCGCTTCAGATTCGTGATCTGCGTGTCGATCTGCTGTTCCTGCTGGCGGAAGACATCGGCGCTCTGCGTGAAGCGGCGCTCATCCTCCCGGCGACGCGCATCGACATAGGTGTCCGTCACCGAGTTCAGGACCACGGGCACATCGGTGGGCACATGAGCGCGCCAGGTCACGAAGAAGATCTGCTGGCCTCGACGATGGCCAGCGCGTACCTCCTTGATCAGATCGTCGACGGCCGCTTCGCTGTCGAAGACGCCGCTCTGGTCCCGGTAGCGCTGCGCCCACTGCGTGTTGCGGACATCGGGGTTGCGCATGGCAGCCAGCAGGTTGTCGCGGCTGACGATGCGCGCCGCCTCGGTCTGCGCCAACCGGACCACCGTTTCCTCGTTGAAGACATCCTGCGGCAGCACATCCATGCTGTCGCGCAACGGCGCCTTCAGCAGGAACCGGACTTCTCCGAGGTAGAGCGGATAGAAGTTCAGGAAGGCGAAGTGAGCGGCCACACCAAGACCGCATCCGAGCACGATCGTGCCGATGAGCAGCCAGATGTTCTGACGAAGCACGCGCACCGGATCGACGGTGATGACCGGAGCGCCTCGCGCCGGTCGGCCGCCGGTTGCGCCTCGTTCGGTGGAAGGCCGCTGGGGAGTGGTGGGAACTCGCGTCATGGGTAGGTCCTTCTGATCGTTACATGGACCGGCGCAGCTCGTCGATGGCGGCGCGGGTTTCAGGTGTCGGGTTCAATGCGGCGGCCTGATCGAGAGCGCCCACCGCGTCATTGGTTCGTCCGAGCGCCTTGAAGGCCTCGGCCAACTTAACGAAAGTGCCGGCGTTCGGCCTGATGCGAACGGCTCGCTCAAGCATCGTACGAGCCTCGGAGTACTCGCCCTCCTTCAGGAGGACGAAGCCGAGCGTATCGAGGAATTCGGGCTGTGATGGCGAAGCCGCGACGGCTCGCCGGGCGTAACCCAGGGCGCGCTTCGTCTCGTTCTGACACTTCGCCAGCAGGTAGCCAAGATTGTTGAGGGCGGTGACATTGGTCGGATCCTCTTCGGCCACCTTCTCGAAGTAGCGGATCGCTTCGTTGCAGTCATCCTTCAAGTAAGCGACATTGCCCGCGGCGAGCCAGACACGACTGCGATAGAGCGCATCCTGTGACGCTTCCGCAGCCGCGATTGCCTGAACCAGATACTCCTCGGCCTTGACGATGCCGCTCGGTCCGGTCTCCGTCCACATGGCTGCGAGCCAGCGCAGATCGTCGGCCTGGAGATCGTTCGCGAAGGTCTCCCTTACGAAGGCGTCGAGCTCCTGAGTCCGGGGTGCGGGGAAGACCTGACGCAGTGCCGCGTACCACGCGTCGAGTTCCGCCATCCGCATTCGCTGCGCGGCAATCTCGGCACGGATGAAACGGCCGGTCTCCCGAAGCGTCTGCAAGCCGCTGTCGCGGTCGCCGGTATTGACGAGCGATGCTCCGAGCGCGGCCCGAAGGGTGCCACTCGCGCGGAACTCATTCGAGTACTGTCGTCCAAGCGCGACAATGCCTCGCCAATCGGGGGGTGACGAGCGCTGTCGCGCTTCGACGGCACGAGTCAGAAGCTGCGGTCCCGGCGACAACTCGAGCGCTCGATCGAACGCCGCAACCGCTTCGGCGTGAAGCCCACGACGCGACTGGATCTCGCCGATGGCAATCGGCCAGACCGGGTCGGAAGGCGTGCGAGTCGCACCGTCGGCAAGCACCGCGAGCGCACGCTGAATGTTGCCCGCGCGGAGATAGAGGTCCGCCAGCGCTCGACGGGCCTCGACATTGCCCATGTCCGTAGGCAGGAATCGCTCGACGGCCGCGGTCGCCCCAGTCAGGTCGCCCTTCTCAAGCAGGATCTCATGGAGCAATCGGACGCCGGGCCAGAACGCGCTGGCCATCGCGACACCGCGCTCGGCGCTCGCCTGCGCCGCGTTGAGTTCAGACTGATTGCCGGTGCGAATGGCCCGAGACTTCTGAAGTGACGCGAGCGAGAGAACCGGCAGCGCGCTGCCCGGCTGGAGCTGGATGGCTCGCCGCAACGCCGCCTCGGACTTCGAGAACGCCGCCTCGGCGCCGGCCTTGTCGCCTGCGGTCCAGAGGTCTTCCGCTCGTCCATTCGCGATGTTCGCGGTGAGCAGTTCCACCACCACATCCCGAGACTCGGCGCCACCACTCGCCACGGATCGCTCCACGAGCGCATCAGCCTCGTCGAATCGTCGAAGCTTCAGGGCGATCTCCGCCTGGCGACGGAGGAGACGCGGGTCAGGCGACGCCTGGCCCTCCAGCACAAGCCCGAGCGCGGTGTACGCACGCTCCCACTGACTCTGGTTGAACCAGTAATCAGAGATGGTCGCGTCCGCCTCACGGCGCTTCGGATCCTGCAATTGCCGAGCGCGCTCGAAGGCCTCGAGCGCCTGGTCGGTCCGACCGACGCCATCGAGGTACTGGCCGAGGCCGATCCACATGGGACCAGTCTGCGAGACCTCGGCTCGGGCAAGCACCTCGCGGAGCAGCTTCTCACCGTCATTCACTCGGCCGTCCCGAGCCATGGCGCGAGCATGCAACAGAGCCGCCTCGAAGTCGTCATTCCGCTGAAGCAGAAGCCTGCGGAACACCTCCGCGCCCTCCGCCTGATTGGCGCGGATCATCGTCTGAATCTCCTGCTGTCGCCGAGCGGGGGCGAGTGAGACCCACTCGCTGTCGGTGAATCGCGGTCGGCACTGCGCATCGACGAGCAGGCGATAGTCACCCTGCCCATCGGTCAGGAGCACGGCAAGGGAGAGGGCATTCTCGCGGTCGCCGGGGCTCTCCGCGAAGATCCTGCGACGCCAGCAGAGCGCCGTCGAGCGATCTCCGAACTGATCTTCGAGGCGGAGCCAGGTCTGCACCACGGAACGATCGGCAAATGGCAACTGGGCTGCATCACGATAGAGCTGAAGCGCCCGCGTGTTCTCGCCAGTTCGCCGGAGCAGCTCCGCGAGCGTGCGCAGCGTGCTTGGATCGCCGGGGCGCCGCTCATAGGCCTCTGTGAGCGCCGCGATCGCCTCGGGGACCTGCCCGGCGGCCTCACGCAGCTCGCCGAGCTGCCGCGCCATTTCGACGCTGTTGATGCCCTGCTGGCGATTGCGCTCAAGCAGCGCGATACCCTCGGCACCACGGCCCTGAAGGCCGAGCGCTCGAGCCTGAAGGAAGATGCCCAAGGCGCGTTCGCCTGCCTTCTCCGCCTCGACGCCGACCTGCTCAGCACGCTTGAAATCGGCCGCGACGACCGCGTCGTCGAAGGCCGCCGTGAAGAACGCGGGACCGGTGGTTCCGGCGGCCAAGGCCGCCTGACGGAACTCGGGCAGGACTGATTCGAGTCGAGCGAGAGAAGCGTTGAGCTCGTCAATGTCACGGATTCGACCATCGGCTGTTCGGCCGCCTGCAGCAATCTCGCGACGCACCGCGGCAATCACGCCCATGAGCATGGAGTACTTCGCCATCGGTCGCTGCCGTTCATCGGCCACGCTCAACTGCACCATGTTGTTGATGCGATCCACGGGGTCGGTCGTCCCCGCCACCGAGCGAAGCTGAATGATGAACGGATCGTTGGGCGCCTGGGCGAGTGCGCGGTCGAGGAGTTGCACAGCCGCCTCAATCTCCTCGTTCATCATCTTGAGACGCGCTGCCTGCGTGAGCACTCGTGCATCAGTGGGATGCGCGGTGAGAAGGCGATTGACGATCACCGTCGCGTCATCGGTCTTGCGCTCCGACAGCAGGCGCTCCGACTCCTGGAGATCCCGCACGATGGGATCGGCACTGCCGCCCGGTGACGCCGCTTGGGTGATACGGCGCGCGGCGTCGCGCACTTCCATCGCTTCGACATCATCGGGCCGGGCGGCGAGAATCTGCTCCGCAGTGCGCATCGCCTCGGCTGCACGGCGCAGGCCAAGTTCGACCTTCGCCTTCGCCAGAAGGAACGCATAGGTCGGACCGGCCCGTTCGATGCCCTGATTGATGCGGTTGAGCGCCAGCCCGAGTTCGTTCCTTCGTGCCGCGGCATCGGCGGCCAGCAGAAACACCTCGGCATCGGCGGCGTCCTGGCGAATAATGCGGTCAAGCCGCGCGGAGGCCGTCACCAGATCACCGGCGAGGAGCGCCAGTTTGGCCTCGGACTTGAGGAGCCGGGGATTGTCCGCGGGTCCGCCTCGCGTGAGTTCGACCAGCAGGTCGCGCATCTTCTCCGCGTTCTGAATGTGGCCGCGCCGGATGGTCTCATCCTCGGCGACGCGCGCCTTGGCGATCTCGATGTCGAAGACCCGCTCCGCCGCGTCGCTTCGAATCTCATCTCGGAAGGCGCTCTCGAGACTCACGGGCGGCGTGGGGCTGTCAATGAGCCCCCGCGAGACGGACACGGCACGGTCCAGGTCGTACTGCCGCAAGGCAATCGCAAGCAGTCGCTTCAGAACGAGGTCGTTGGGATTCCGCGAGAGGGCCAGTTCCACCAGCGCCGTCGCGCGCTCCGCGTCGGCGCGGCGGTTGGTCGACAGAAGCTCGTTCACGGCCGTGCTGACCTGCCAGCGATCAACGGCAGGACCGCTCGACACGGCCTCCAGCGCGGTCAGCGGCTCATCAAGTTGCGGCACGGCATCAATCACATCGAGTTCGCCCCGCGCCACCAGCGAACGCAGGAGACGAATACGGGCGAGCGCGACGGCCGCCGAGTCAGGAACCGCGGCCGTTGCCTCGGCGAGGGCCTGCTCGAATTCGCGCTGGCGCTCCGTGCCCTGCAGTCGCTGGTTCGCCAAGAACTGTCGATTGGCATCGCTCAGAAGCAGCAGCATCAGCGCGTCCCACGCGCGCTCATCCTTCGAGTCAGCGCTCAGCACCTTGCGCAACATCGCCTCAACCTCGCGCCGCTCCGAGTCGGTCAACTGGGCGTCGCGCTGCACCGAGGCAACGCCGAGTTCACGCAATGCGATGCGCTCGCCCTCGCTGCCAGCGGGCATCGACTCGCGCATCCGCGTCGCGGTGTCAGCCAGTGCTCGCCACGCAGCCGGATTCTGGAGGAAGTGGGCTCGATCCCGCTGGGCATCCAGGAGCGGGAGCCATGGGTCGAGCTTGCTCGGCTCGACGGCGGCCCGTTGCTGAAGCAGGTCGAGGTTCATCTGGTAGTGCTGGCGCGCCTCCTCGGCCGTGGGTGGAACCACCTTCAGGAGCGCGTTGCGCATGAGGTCGAGGTACTCGATGTTGGTGCGTCGCTTTGAAACAGCGCGACCGTACGCCCGCACCGCTTCCGCGTAGTTGCCCGCGGCCTCCAACTCACGGCCCCGCTCGATGTTCTTCACCGGGTCGGTCATGACGCGGTAGCCCCAGAAGAGGCCGACCGACCCGACGGCCACGACGATGAATGCGACGACGACGACGATGAACTTGGTGTTCAGTTGCTGCGGCATGGTGGGTGAGCTCAGGAGTTCGTGCCCCGGATTCGGGTGCGTGCTTCGTACTCGGGCCAGTCGGGCAGGCGCTGCATCAGGTAGGGCAGCAATTCGCGCAACAGGTCGGCGACCAGCGCCTCGTACTGCGCGCCGCTGCCGTCACCTCCGCGGTACTGGCCAGTGAATTGCACCTTGGCGAAGTAAGCAAAGCGCTCGGAGAGGGAGTAGGAGAGACCTCGCACTCCGCCGGCGCTCGGAGTCAGGCGTCCATTGGCGATGAAGAGATATCCACCGAGAAGGCGCATCTCGGGGTGCGCGGGATCCTGGAACTCGATGACCGTGAAGGCCGTCTCCCCGATCGGCAGGTGCACATCGTGCTCCTCGAGGGTGATGGGGTCGCGCACCGTCGCCATCGGATAGCGTTCGCCCGTGGCGAGATTGACCGGCCCGGCCTCCTCGCTCCAGCCCGATCGATCGATCGCGAGCGGGCGTTGCTGCGGCGGCGCCCGCTGCACGAGTCCGCCCGCGACAAAGCAGCGCTCCGGGATGTGCGGCACGCGGTCGATCAGCCCCGTGTAGAAGGCGATGTGCAGTTGCAGGAAGCCCTTCGCAGGGTCGCCGTCGATCGCATAGTTGCGGTTCAGATAGAACTTGGTGCCGAGCGCCTCGACCATGGCATCGTTGAGCAGCGTGTCCGGTCCCACGGCGCGCCACTGTCCGAGCGTGGTGGGAATGGTCGAGAGCGGTGCTCGAAGCGGCGCCGGTTCCTTGAGCAGCCAGGCGTTCACCGCGAGCGCGAAGGCGCGGAATCCAATCGCTCCCGCCAGCAGGGTGAGACAGGTGACCACGAAGGCCGCACGGAATCCTGATTCAACGCGCATGGGCCCCTCCCACCGGCACGCGCCACCCCTCACCAAGAACCTTCAGGCACCACTGCACGCCGAGGAACATGATGAAGCCTGGCACCAGCCAGACCATTCCCACGAAGTGATGGAACTCGCCCTGCACCATGTTGACATCACGCAGGCTCAAGAGCCCGAGCGTGGCCACGCGCAGAATATTGACAGCCACCGCCACTGGCGCGGCCATCACGATGAGCGCGGCTCGCTGCCACCACTTGTCGAGGCCCACCACGGCCATCGCAACACCGAGCGCCATGAACGCCACTAGCATGCGCATGCCTGAGCACGCCTCGGCCACATTCAGCGGGTGCGCTACGCCGTCGGAGCCATGCACCGTCAGGATGTTGCCGGCGATATCGGTGTCGAATCCAATCGCGTTCAGCAGGAAGTACGCGCCGCGCGCCGCAATGTCCTGAAGCCGCAGCGTGACAACCTGGAGGGCCTGCTCGGAGATGCGCTGCCCGAAGATGCCCCAATAGACAATCGGGAACCAGAGCCACTTCATGGCGCGCCAACCGCACAGCAGCAGAGCCATTCCGCACAAGGTCAGAACGACACCGCCGCCCTGGAAGTTCGGATGCTGGAGCGCCACGGGACCGAGAAGCGTCATCGCGTAGATGAGGAGCCCGACCACCATCAGGATCAGACCGCTCCACGCGGGCTTGAAGGGCTGGCGCAGCAGCTCCTCGCGCCGAAGCCAGATGAACCACCCGCTCACGAATGGAATGACCAGCACATGTCCCCAGTCGGCGGGCTCCTCGACACCGCTGCGAACCTGCATGTAGAGGAAGTGCCAGAAGACCGAGACGAAGATCAGGAAGAGCACGACGCCACCGACCAGCGCCATGGTGGGCGTGAGCTGGATGGTGCCGCGGGACGGTTCCTGAAACCGTGCGGATGGACTCGTGGCGACCGTGGACATGACCAAGACAGGCTTCTGATGAACATCGACCCAATCCGGGGTCAGGTTCAGGCAATTGAAGGCCGGTCCGTGGCCTTGGGACCGTCAGGCGGTGATCTCGGCGTCCATCCTCCGACGATTACCCTCCGACCACATTGACCGGCGGAGGTCCGAAGACATCGTTGCCGAAGTTGCGGTCGAGCAGGAAGCCGAACCCGTAGGTCATGCGGAAGCCGTTCCGGATGACCGCCAGCGGGGTCGCCCAGAAGTTGGTGCCGATGATCACATGGTCGTCAGGCTTGCAGTAGATGTCCGGTTCACCGCGATTGCGGATCGCGGCCACATTGATCCGGATGACGGCTTCACGATCCTCGCCGACCTTGCGGATGAGGTCGCAGCGCTGCGGAATGGCGATCTGGTTCAGTCCACCTGCCGCGGCAATGAGTCGGCTGACGGTGAGACGACCGCCCTCGGGAAGCTGGTAGACGCCTGGCCTGTTGACTTCACCATCGATGTAGACGACTCCCCGGTCGCCCGCATCGGCGTAGATCATGTCGCCGGGCCGAATGACAATGTCGAGCCCGGGCACGCCGTTGATGAGCTGGTCATAGGGAATCTCGATCACGCGCGTGGGCGGACCTGAGTAGCGCGATGGCTCTTTGACCCGCGTGGCTGCCGCAGCGGCCCCGGTGCGAGCGCCTCCAGGCGCGGCCCCTGGTGGCGGAACCGTGCCTGCTCGAACGCGAACCCACTCCTGGCGATCCTGATCGAAGACGAAGGTCGTTCCATCGCTCGGTGGTGCAGCCGTCACCGATTGACGGTGCGCGCCTTGAACCACGGGACTGTCCGAAATGCGGACCGGCTCGAGCGAGTCGATATCGATGGGCGGAAGAGCGTCCTGCCGTCCGAGCGACACGCGGCTCGCGCCGATGGCGACATCGCGCACGGCGCCCGGGCTGGGCATGGGGTCGATGGGCTGGGAACGATTGCCGTTGCCCGCCGGCGCATCACCTGCGGGCGGCGCGGCAGCCGGGCCACCGGCCGCTGGCGCTGCACCACCCGGTGCGGGAGCTGCGCCGCGACCACCACCTCGAATATTGAGCTGGTCGATCAGCGAGTCGATGTCGGGAGTCTGGCCCGGGGAGGGTGTGGGGCTGGGTGTCGATGAACTTGGTGTGGTCGCTGGCGCTGTCGGCTGGGCAGGCGCCGTCGACGGGCGCGACTGAGCATCGAGGATCGGATCCGCCGGCGCTGTGCGAACATCCTGCACCGATCGGATGATTCGAATCTTCTGCGTCGTGGGGAACGCACCTTGCGCGAGGGCGAGCGCGTCGGTCAGCTTGAGATCCACCCGATTGAGGGCGAAGAGCCCGCCACGCTCCACCGAGCCGAAGACCTTGTACTGGTAGGAGCGAGTCTCTTCCGGCGTCACATTGACGATCGGGTTTCGCAGAATGATGTTCTGCGCGACCAGCCGCTCCTTGATGCGGTCAACGAGCTGTTGAATGGAGAGCCCCGCCGCCGGCACACTACCCAGCACCGGGAGTCGAATGAAGCCGTCGGGATCGATGGTGCGGACGAGGCGCTCGGTGTCACCACGCTGGAGCAGTTCGTAGATCTCGACGACCAGAACATCGCCGGGGCCAAAGACATACTCGTGCGTGTTGGGCAGCAGATCTTCGGGCTCGGGCGGCCCGACGATCGCGTTGTCGTAGGTCGCCGTCTCGATGACATCGATCCGCTTCAGGACCGGCACCGTGGTTGGCACAAACCCGAAATAGCCCGTACGGCTGGGGTCGAGGAAGCTGTCGGTCTCACAGCCGGGCCCCACCAGCGCAAGGGATGCGAACACGGTCCCTGCCACCAGGGTCCAGAGTCGACGGATGACGGCATCAGCAACGCGTGTCAAGCTCGGCTCCAAAGGTCGTTATTGAACCCCCACGATGTGCAGGGAAATGGTACTCGGCCGCTCTCGTGTCGGCAAAGAACGGCATTACGCTGCAACAGGGCTTCGAGTTTCCGCAACTCCAAGCAATCGTTCGAGCACCGCCATTCGCGCAGCAACCCCTTGTGTCACCTGCCGAAGGATGCGGCTTCGAGGCAGATCGTCAGCCACGGTGTCGTCGATTTCCACGCCTCGATTGACGGGCCCTGGGTGAAGCACAATCGCATGTCCGGGCAGGCGAGAAGCGCGGTCCGGCGTCAGGCCGTACATCTGGCGATAGTCGCCGGCGACAAGGTTACCAGACGCTCTTTCATTCTGGATACGAAGCATCATGATCGCATCCAGTTCTGGAATGATGAGGTCAAGATCGTGATGAATGCTGATGAGATCTGGCCTGCCGGAGATGTACCGATAGGCCTCTCCCACGAGCGTTGGCGGCCCGACCAGCTTGATTCGTGCCTCGAATGTCGACAACCCGTGAATGGCCGACCTGGCGACCCGACTGTTGGCGATATCACCCACGATCGCGATCGATCGGCCTTCGATCGACCCAATTGCCTCTCGAAGAGTCAGGAGATCGAGCAGTCCCTGCGTCGGATGCTCGTGGCGGCCATCGCCGGCGTTAATGACAGGGCAGCGAACCCGCCGGGCGACCAAGGCAGCACCCCCGGAGACACTGGTTCGGACGACGATCGCTGAGACACCCATCGCCTCCACATTGAGGGCGGTGTCGACCAGTGTTTCGCCCTTCCGTGTGGATGAGCCCGACTCTCCCAAATTGAAGACCTCGCCCCCCAACCGGTGCACCGCCGTCTCGAAACTGCACCGGGTCCGGGTCGAGTCCTCGAAGAACATGTTCGCGACCACGCGACCCGTAAGGCTCTCTCGACGCGCCACCTTCTGCTCGGCGATGGCGAGATTGCGGCCCGCGGCCTCAAGCAACGCCTCGAGCTCAGCCCTGGGAAGTCCTTCAAGCTGGAGGAAGTCCTTGCTCATCGCGCGGCGGAGCGTATCAGCGCCTCGTAGTCGATCCAGTCGAGGGCGACCAGAGCTTCGCGCCCCGTGTCAGCCCGTGCCTGATCCGCGGGCTGGTGACCAGCCGCGGACACTGACCCCGCGGCGAACGGGTGCCGCTCCTCCCTGTTCGGCGCGGTGACGCTCACCACCAAGGTGTGCGGCCGACGCGGGCCAAGTTCGGGAAGATCGACTTCGAAGCATCCCCCATCGAGCGGAACCCGGGTGCGCCAAAGAACCCACTCATTCGCCCTGGGCCAGTTTCGCGCGGTGATCGACTCGAGGTTCGGATCGTTCGGGCCCGAAGCGGGAATCACACCCGGAGGCGCGGCGCGCCGACGCGAGAGCAGGCTGACCTCGGCGGTGGCGCCGGGGGGTGGATCGCTGACCAGCGTCCCTCGCAAGCGGCGCGCTTGGTCGAGCGTGAGTGACATTGAGGCCGATGCGGGCGGGTGCACGATGCGCGTGGTCGGATCCCCGAGCAGGTTGTAGAGGCGAGCGTGATCGCGCCGCATCTCGCGCAGTGAGAGTGACCAGCGCTGCAACGAGGCGATTGGCGCCGCGATGAGGTCAAGTTCTTCAGGCTCGTTCGAGGTGAGTGATCGGGCGATGCCCAACTCCCACTCTCCCGCCAAGGGCACGCGGTCACGCAACAGAAGGCGCACGCCGTCGCGTTCGACGATGGCGTTCGCATAGGGATGCGTGGGGCGGCTGCCCGCGATCAAGGCGACCGGACCGAGAGGATGAAAGAGCATCGCCTCGGCGAGCGACGGGCGATTCGGATCATCAAACCAGCCGACGGAGCAGCAGATCATCAGCGCCACGCCGCCCGGTGTGACGGCGGGATTCTGAGCTTCGTCCTTCGGCAGCGTCAGGTCCTCAACCTCGAGCAGGCGCTCTCGGCCTCCATGCCACCAGAGCGCATCGAGGCCCGTCGCGTGACCATGCCCCACATAGTTGAAGAGGAGCGCCCCGGAGAGCGCCTGATCGCGCACGACGGATCGCACGCTCGATGGTGGCGGACAGAAAGGACTCGATGCCTTGGCGTAACTCGCGCGAAGATCGAAGGTGATCGGCACGGACTCAATCAGGAGCGACGAGGTCAGAAGTTCAAGGAGGGCGTCATAGGGCCCGAAGCGACCTTCACCAGCGGCGATCTCAACGCGCCGATGACCGTGGCCGGGTGGAGTCGCCTCCCACACGCGGATCTTCTCGAGCAGGCGCTGCGCCTCGCTCTCGGAGCGCGCCGGTACCCGGCCGAGCATGAGGTCGGGCACACCGTCATCATCCAGATCCTGATAGGGCGCGTCGCTGGCGAACCTGGAGTCGCGCCGGTCAATGATCGCCCTGTCGCGCTGCACGAAGTGGAAGGTGGGAACACCGTCAGCCTTGGTCGGCGGTGCTGTCTCAGCCTTCGCGGCATCGTTCGAGCGAGGCGGAACCGAACCGAGCAGAAGCACCGCTCGCGGCGCGTCGGCGTGAGCGGCAGCCCAGCTACGAATGATCGATCGGAGCGCCGCAGGATCGCTGGTGTGTGAAGCCCCGATCTGCACGAGCCATCCTTGCGCCGCGCGGTGGTCACGCCATGCGCGGGCTGCAGACTCGAGCGAGGGCGAGTGCACGATCA